>NZ_JBHLWB010000001.1:588472-614479 GCF_042433055.1 Gallibacterium trehalosifermentans | reverse complement strand
CGAAACTCTTGGATCGGTACTGCGAACCTTGCCTAGTTCATCACCAGTAATCGCAGTTGCTCGTGGTGAGTTTCACAAACTCAACAAGGTTATAAATATGATCAACTTATTTAAAAGACCGATTGAAAAAGAAACCCTAGACGATTGGGCTAAAATTGCCAATGACATCGCTAAAGTTGCAATTCTCGCTATTCCTGTTATGCTATATGGTAAAGATCCAATTTATATCAAAACATTTAACTCGCTATTACTTCTCATAGGTGCTTATGCGGCATTACAAAGTGGTAGAATAATTCGTAGATACAAACAAAAACAGGAGGAAAACAAATGACATACGGCTTAATTATTTTTGCACTTGTTATGGTTGGAATTGCTGTTATCCTTAACAAAGTCTTAAAAGTTTAAATTTCATAAAGGCGTTCAAACAACGCCTTTTTTATTGACAAACCGCCATACTTCGGATTAAGATAACCGCACTTTCAAAAGAAAGTCGGGATCGCAGTCCTGAATATCCAAGAGCGGTGAAAATGATAGTCGCTCAATGCGGCTTTTTTTATAGCCAAAATCTAGCAAATCAGAGGTACTATTAAATCAATAGTCCCTTTAAGACTTTCAAAGTTGTCAATGATGAGCTAGGTAAGGAGACCGAAAGGTCTGCCGAAACTCTTGGATCGGTACTGCGAACCTTGCCTAGTTCATCACCAGTAATCGCAGTTGCTCGTGGTGAGTTTTTAAAATTTATCCAAGAGAACAAAATTATGACAACTTTAACATTTCAAAACGCTACCCTTTCAGTTATTGATTACCACAACCAAATTTGGTTTACAGGTTTAGAAGTTGGTAAGGCATTAGGTTATAAAAATCCAAATGCAAATATTCCTCAGCTTTATGAAAATCATAAAGACGAATTTACGCCAAATATGACCGCACTTATTGATATGCAAACTAACGGTGGCATACAAAAAGTACGTATTTTCAGCTTGCGTGGTTGCCACTTAATTGGAATGCTTTCACATACCAAAGTTGCTAAAGATTTTAGAAAATGGGTGCTAGATATTCTTGATAGAGAAACGCAACAGCCTCAACAACAAAACTTACCCCTTGCCGAAGCCGAAGCAGACGAAGAAGCAATCCGAATAATCGCTAATCTCTATCACTCGCTTAACGGTGCGTATGAAATGGGTGTAAAAATCCGCAAGGAACAACCACATCTTGCTAAAGAGATAGATAAGTTTATTGGTGGGCATTACCTCTACAACCTTAATATGCCAACTGAAAACGCCTTAGAGAAAGCACGAAAATACGTTCACACAAAAAGCGAACGGATTATGTTTATCAAAGGAATGTTAAGCCTACTTGATGAACAGCCAAGCTCAAAACGACTAGCCAACTTCTAATCCAAATAAACCGCCTTACCTTACGTTTTCGTGAGGCGGTTTCTTGCACCCTAAATTCAGTAAATTGTTCAAATAAGGAGCAACACTTAGAATATCATTTCAAGATATTATGTGCAATTGCCTTATATCTCCGCCCTGAAGGACGGAGTTTTACGGCACGAGTCTGATAAAATGCTATTGACACCACCGCCCATTCGGATTAAGATAATCGTACTTTCAGCAAAATCTGAAAGTCGGGATTGGTCTCCTGAATATCTTTGAGGCGGTGAATGAATGGCTGCCTAAATGGTAGCTTTTTTTATAGCCACAAACTAGCAAATCTACCTTTTTCATAAATTTCTGAAAAAGTCCAAAAAGAACCTTTTACTAAAATTTTAGTAAAAGTCCAATGGTGAGCTAGGTGGAAGTCCGAAAGGACGCCGTAATCCTCAAAGAGCGGTAAGACCAATTCTGCCTAGTTCATCACCAATGATTGGTCTCTGCGGTGATGAGTTTTGAAAACTTATTCTTTGAGGTTAATCAAAATGACAAATTCAAATCTAATTACTGTATTCAACGGTCAAATTGCAAATCAATCTGTTCAACTTTGCAATGCTCGTGATCTACACTCATTTTTAGAAATTACATCTCGTTACAACGATTGGATAAGTAACCGCATCACCGACTACGGCTTTCAACAAAACGAAGACTACATAATCGTTACCGAACGTACTGCTGGCAGACCACGCAAGGAATACCACATTACCCTTGATATGGGGAAAGAACTTGCAATGGTCGAACGTAACGAAAAAGGGCGAATGGTTCGCAAATACTTCATCGAATGCGAACGTAGGTCGTTGCAAAAAATGCAACAACAACCTTTACCCCTTGCCGAAGCCGAAGCAGACGAAGAAGCCATTCGCATTATTGCTAATCTCTATCACTCGCTTAACGGTGCATATGAAATGGGAGTAAAAATCCGCAAGGAATATCCACATATTGGCAAAGATATAGACAAATTTATCGGTGGGCATTATCTCTATAACCTCAATATGCCAACTGAAAACGCCTTAGAACGAGCCAGAAAGTATGTTCAAGCAAAAAGTGAACGCATTATGTTCATCAAAGGAATGCTAAGCCTGCTTGATGAACAGCCAAAACCAAAACGATTAACTAACTTCTAATTTAATCCAAATAAACCGCCTTACCTTACTTTTTCGTGAGGCGGTTTCTTGCACCCTAAATTTACCAAATTGATTAAAAAGGAAACAGAAAATGAAATTCACGCATGAACCTTTATACCTTGTCATCGCAATATTTATCGCCTTTGTTTTGGGTATCAGTTGCCAGCCTGCTCAAGCTGCTACATACGACAAAGATACCGACTATTACGACCATACGTTAAATCTTGAGACCGAATTAAACGAAGAGCAATTAGCTTGGGAAGAATGGGCTAATCAAGAATGGAAGCAAGAATATGGTGAATATCAAAGACCATTATCACCTAAACACGAAGCAGAGATCAGAGAACAATTAGCTAAGGGGTTGAGATGATAGTTAAAACACGGAAAGTACAAGATAGATACTGGGAAATCCTCGAACACCCTAAAGGGTTAGGATTTTACCCTGTTGAGATTATCAAAAAAGGTAAGGTAGTTAATGAATGGTTTGGCGGTAAAAACTATAACTTCGCCACGACAGATTTAGTAAATACCTTTATTAATAACCGTATTAAGCATTTATCCGAACACGATACAAGTATTGTCAAAAAAATAAAAAAATTACGGCAGAAATTATAAATAAGAGAGAAAAATTATGAATCAAAATCAAAACATTACTAAAGCAGTAAAGACTCCACCAGCTCAAATTTTAAGAGATTTTTTTGAAAAACCAGTCGCAAAACAAAAATTACAAGAATTATTAGGGAAAAATGCAGCAACATTTGCAACTAGCGTTCTACAAATTGCTAATAGTAACACTATGCTAATTAACGCAGACCCGAAAAGTATATTTAACGCCGCTTGTATGGCTGCAACGCTTAATCTACCACTACAAAATGGATTAGGTTTTGCTTATATCGTTCCTTACAGAAATAGCAAAGAAAAAACAACAGAAGCTCAATTCCAAATTGGTTACAAAGGATTTATCCAACTAGCTCAACGCAGTGGACAATTTAAACGGCTTGTTGCTGTTCCTGTTTATAAAAAACAATTAGTAAAAAAAGACTTTATCAACGGATTTGAATTTGACTGGGAACAAGAACCAGAAGAAAAGGAAATCCCTATTGGTTACTATGCTTATTTTAGGCTAATTAATGACTTCTCTGCTGAACTTTACATGAGCCACGATGAAGTTAAAAAGCACGCACTAAAATATAGCCAAAGTTATAAGAAAAATTATGGCGTTTGGGTTGATAACTTTGAAGCTATGGCATTAAAAACTGTTTTAAAACTACTCTTATCTAAACAAGCCCCACTTTCCGTAGAAATGCAATCCGCTGTATTAGCCGATCAATCAATTATTAAAGACAGCGACAAAGGAGAGTTCTCTTATCCAGATAATGAAAAAGTTCAAGATGCTGAATATTCAGTCATGACAGTAAGCGGTGAAGTTTTTGAACAATGCAAGCAAAACATTATAAACAAAGAAACCACCTTACAAGATTTATGTGATAACGGATTTGAGTTTTCTCAAGAACAATATGCAGAATTAGAAAAATTGGAGAACCAAAATGTATCAAATGAAAGCTAGATGCTCAATGCTACATAAATTAATGCCAGCAGCAAAAGATAAATCAATTTCTGATACAGCTAAAAGTGCTGTTCGCGAAATAGCTAAATATGACCTCTTTGGTTATCAATCATTTGAGGGAAATAAATATACAGAAAAAGGCAATCTACTTGAAGCTCAAGCAATTAAATTAAGCGGTCTAAAACGTGGGCTCGCTTTAAAAAAGAATGAAGAAAGACGAGAAAATAATTGGATTACTGGTGAATGTGATATTTATGTACCAACCAGAAAATTAATTATAGACACAAAATGCTCGTGGGATATAGGCACACATCCTTTTTTCAAAGATGAAGCAGAAAATAAGGCTAAAAAAGCTGGATATGATATTCAAATGCAAGGTTATATGTGGTTATGGGATTGCGAAGAAGCCCAAATTGATTTCTGCTTATTTCCTACTCCGCCAGAGATGATTTTATCTTGGGAAAATCCAGAAAAATTTATCGATCTTGTTGAGCAAATACCACAAGAGAAAAGAATTACCACAGTTACGATTAAACGTGATGAGGAAATTATAGAAAAAATCATTAATAGAGTTGAAATTGCACAACAGTATTATCAACAACTTATTGATGAAGCTATGTAATGCTATGTATAAGGTGATTCTATGAGAAAAGGAAGTAGAAAAAATTACTCTCTTGATGAGGTAAAACAGAGATTCTTAGCAAAGATAGATGTAAATAAAGATACTGGGTGCTGGGAATGGATAGGTTCTATTCATAATAATGGGTATGGAAGGTTTAATCCTTTTAGAAAAACTATGTATGCCCATAGATTTTCTGCCTTACTTAAATATGGAATTGTCAGAAGCGATCTTGATGTTTGCCATACATGTGATAACAGAAAATGTGTTAATCCAGATCATTTATTTATAGGTACAAGAAAAGAAAATATGATGGATGCCTCCAGAAAAAATAGGACAACAAAAGGGCGGGTATTTAATAACAAACTATCACCAGATAATGTTAATGAAATTAGACTAAAACTAAAATTAGGGGAAAGCATAAAAAAGCTTTCCTTAATTTTTGGTGTGAGCACAAGAACAATAATTGATATTAAAAATTATAAGATTTGGAGAAATGTGTAGTGAGTATCAATAAATGTATTTTTATAGGAAATTTAACTAACACCCCAGAAATCAGGCAATTCCCGAATGGTGATTCGGTGGCAAGTTTTTCTATCGCTTTAAATGAAAAATTTAAAAATAAACAAAGTGAAATTACTGAACATGTTGAATTTATACGCATTGTATTATTCCGCCGTTTAGCAGAAATCGCAGGTCAATATTTACGCAAAGGTTCAAAAGTTTATATTGAAGGCAAAATCCGTACTCGCAAATGGCAAGATCAAAATGGACAAGAACGCTATCTAACAGAAATTCATGCTGATACGTTGCAAATGTTAGATAGTCGCAACGAATCAAGCTCAAACTTACAAGCTAACTCACAAGCTAACTTACAAGCTCAGTCAAATAAACCGAATGCATATGCTCAGGCTAAAGCGAGTGGCATATCAAAAACACCACCACAAACTGAGTTTGATGATGAATCAGACTTACCATTCTAGGAGCTTTATGTTTTGTAAAAGTTGCAATCAAGATAAATCAGATAAAGAATTTTACATATCAGATAAAAATCATTGTAAGGAGTGCATTAAATTAAGAGTAAAACAAAATAGATTAAAAAATATCGATTATTACAGAGAGTTTGATCGAAAAAGAAATAATTTACCGCATAGGATAAAGGCCAGAAAAATATACCAACAAACTGATAATTACAAAAAATCACATAATGCAGCAAATAAAAAATTCAGAGAAAATAATGCTGAAATTTATAATGCTCATTTAATTTTAAATAATGCAATTAGATGTGGAAAAATTCAATCTAAACCTTGCTTGATATGCGGAAAGATAGGTCAAGCTCATCACTTCGATTATTCACTTCCACTTAATGTAATTTGGCTTTGCGATGAGCATCATAAAAATATTCACAAAGTAGAAAATGAAATTAAGCGGCAAATAAAAGAGCTAAACCTTTAACTTTTAAATAAAGTTAATAACAGCCCTCGATTGAGGGCTTTTTTATGGAGCACTTATGAGCAAATTAAATACTTTTTGTTATATACGTTATACCTATAAGCCAACAGAAAAAGAAATATTGAATGATATTAAAAATGAAGAATATTATCAGTATGAAACAAAAGGGAGTTGCTCATCTTTTGTAGCACAAGAGATATTTGATAAGTTATATCCTAATGGCGTGTGGGATATGATTGATGATGAAGATGAAGCGGTATATATAATTCTTTTTGAAGAAAATAAACCTAAAGACTTTGAAGTTGTTAGATGTTATTTAGAGTACAACCCAGCTATCTTATTTGAAGATATAATATTAGATTAGGCGTTTATAATGAAAAAATACTACGAAGTGAAACTAAATCCATTCTTAAGAGATGATTTAATACTTTATTTTATGGAGAATAAATTATGTACTGGTTCAAAAATATTCTGGTTTACCGTTTAACTAAAAAATTAGACTGGTCATTAGAAGATTTACAAAATAATCTTGCTCAACATCAATTCACGCCTTGCAGTTCGAGCGATCTAAGAAAATTTGGTTGGCAAGCCCCATTGAATGAAAGTGAGTTACTGCATTTTAGTGTTGGCGGACAAATTCTTTTAGTTGCACACCGAGAAGAGAAAATTTTACCAAGCAGCGTGGTGAAAGAAGCATTAGACAATCGGGTACAAGAATTAGAAGCAGCACAACAACGCAAACTCAAGAAAACCGAGAAACAAGCGTTAAAAGATGATGTTGTGGCAACATTATTAACCCGTGCCTTTAGTCGTCATCAACGTACTGCATTATGGATTGATAGTGTGAATGACTTAATTTATATCGATGCAGCTTCTAGCAAGCGAGCAGAAGATGTCTTGGCATTATTAAGAAAATCGCTTGGTTCATTGCCTGTTGTCCCTTTTGCTTTTGCAAAAGAATTGGCTCACACGATGACATACTGGTTACTTAATGATGAATTGCCACAATGGCTTACCTGTTTAGAAGATGGCGAATTTAAAGATTTTGATAATGGATCAAGTATTCGCTGTAAAAATCAAGACCTTTACGATAGAGATATTCGAGGTCACTTAACAGCAGGTAAATTAGTAACAAAATTAGCCTTAGATTGGGAAAATCACTTGTCTTTTGTGCTTAATGAAGATGCTTCTTTAAAGCGTATTAAATTTGCCGATGTTATACATGAAAGAAATGACGATATTTTGAAAGAAGATATTGCTCAACGCTTTGATGCTGATTTTGTATTAATGACTGGGGAAATATCAGAATTAATGAAAAAACTTATTGATGAGTTTGGAATAAAAGAGGATTGATAACTATGAAACCATTTAATTTAGAAGAAGCATTAGCTGGTGAACCTGTAGTATTAAGAAATGGTATGAAAGCGTTTATTAAATTTAAACTACCTAAAACTAGCTCTAACATACCATACATAGGGTATTATATTAATAATAACAGTAATTGTGTTGAAATTGCTTGGGATGCGTATGGGATGTGTGAACCTGTTACAAACCATGAAACATTTCTTGATGTTATCGGGATGTGGGAAGAACCAAAACGATTTATTAACGACATTGAAGTACCAGAACCAGTTACTATGGAAACTTGGGAAGATGGCAATCTTTATTATTATGTGAAACTTACTTTTAGCGGTAATACTGATTGTGATGCATTTTACAAAAAAAATGATTTTCACGAAAAGTTAATTAATGATGGTCTAGTTTTTAAAACTAAAGAAGGTGCTAAAGCTATGGCTAAAGCATTACTCAATTATAAAGTGGAGTATAAAAATGATGATAATAACGCCAATGCTAATAATGGCTGGATTGATATAAATGAAAAACTTCCGCCAATAGAAACTGAAATACTAGGTAGATGTATTATTAATGATAAAGAATTAATTATTATCGTATCTAGAGAAGTGGGAGACGGAGAGTATTGGTTTTCCCCAGTCAATTTTTCTGGCGTATGCACTGATGAAACAGTTGAAGTTTCGCACTGGCAACCACTACCAAAACCACCGCAGCCATCACTAGCAAAACCTAGCATGGTTTTATATTGAATACATCATCTTACATCATGTCAACGAAATCAATTTCGCCGACATCATTAAATAATGGTATTAAAAAATGAAAATTGATAACGCAAAAATTCATCAACGAATGACAAAGATAACTAAAGAATTAAAAGAAGACAAGTATGTAAAAAATATGATTATCAGCTATAACGATAATACATTAATCGTTTTCTTTAAAGATGAAGAAGATGAGTAGTTTGAAAATGAGTGAATAAAAAGCCTGATTTTTTTCAGGCTTTTTTATTGGAGGAATATCAAGCAATGTCTAGACACAACACAAAGCAACATCAGTGGCATAGCACTGCAAAACGTGACTATCCGAAGCTAGACGGGTTATATCAAGTGAGAATTATGTTATCAAATGGAAAGTTACACACATTCGAGAATTACTACTCTTTAAAACACGGCTTCACTTTTGATAATACGATGCGAGAACGTGGAGATACGATGAGAATTCTTGAATGGCATGACGGCTGGGAGGATTAAGTATGATCGAATATCACAATGCGGATTGTGTAACGGCATTAAAAAAGTACAAAGATAAATATTTTGATTTAGCTATTGTTGATCCGCCATATTTTGATGGACCTAATAAACGGCAGTTCTATGGCAGAAAAATTAGTCCAATTGGGGTGCAACGTTTTTATACACCGACAGACACCTGGACTGTTCCCACTGCAGATTATTTTGAAGAATTATTCAGAGTTAGCAAACATCAAATAATCTGGGGAGTTAATTATTTTAATTATACATTTGGTCCAGGTCGCATTATCTGGGATAAGGTTAATGGTAAAAATTCTTTCAGCGATTGTGAAATCGCATACTGCAGTTTACACGATAGCGTAAGGCTTTTTCGTTATATGTGGAACGGTATGTTGCAGGGTAAAAGTATTGAGGAAGGTTATGTAGCACAAGGTAACAAAAGACTAAATGAAAAACGCATACATCCAACACAAAAACCCGTGAATTTATATCTATGGCTATTACAAAGATACGCCAAAGCTGGTCAACTTATTCTAGATACGCATGTCGGCAGCGGTAGTAGTTTGATTGCTTGCAAAAAATTAGGCTTTGATGCAGTAGGGTTTGAACTCAATCCACATTACTACGAATTATCAAAAGAACGCATAGACAGTTGTTTATAGAGGGAAGTATGACTGACATTAATCAAGATTTTTATTTTAAAAAAGACTTATTTCAGATGTTCAATGTTTTTCAAAAATCACGGTTAATCAAAGTGCTTAATAAAAATGGAATAAATTTTTTCTTAACATTAGCTGGAGACCCATTTGTACATAAAGATGAATTCAATCGCAAGTCAAAAAAACGGGTTAACGTAGAACCCACTATAGACACAGAATGGACACCTAATATTATTAAAAGAGGTGATCAAAATGGCAAGACCTCGAAAAAACGAGAATAACGGCTTACCACAGCATCTACTTTGCCGTCGGAGAAAGCGAAAAAACGGAAAGTTAGTAAATTACTATTACTACGTTCAAGCGGACGGAAAAGAAATCTCTCTAAAAACTAATGATAAACACATCGCAGTACTCAAAGCTGCAGAATTAAATCTTGATAGATCAACCCAAACCGAAATTACAACATTTATCACTGTCGCTACTCGGTATCTCAATTCACAGCTTGATAATAAAGCAAAATCTACCCAAGACAATTATAGATGGGCAACAAATAGGTTAATGTCATTTTTCGGAGATCCACCGATTCAACTTGAGAAAATACAAGCAAAGCACATCAAAATGTATCTTGAATGGCGAAAAGATACGCCACGAGCCGCCAATTTTGAAGTTGAAATGTTCCATAGAATATGGTCTTTTGCCCGTGAATGGGGCTATACAAATCTAATTTGTCCAACCGATGGTGTAACTAAATACACGCTTGAATCAAGAGATGTATATGTTGAGGACCACATCTATAACAAAATCTATGAACTTGCAGATCAAAATATGCGAGATTTAATGGATATTGCATATTTGACAGGACAAAGACCGATTGATGTCTGCAACATTCATACTAGCCACATATTTGATGGGATATTGCATATCACACAGCAAAAAACAAAAGCTAAAGTGAGAATTAACTTAATCGGACAACTTGCAGAAATTATAACAAGGCGAATGGAAACACACTCAGGTTATTTATTTTTGCATTCACGAGGAGGGAAACTAAGAAGAACAACACTCAGCGAAAGATTCCGTAATTTGCGGAAAGTTGCATTAGAAAAATACCCTGAACTAGCAGATGAGATTACTGAATTTCAATTCAGAGATCTGCGTGCAAAAGCAGGTACTGATACTGCTCTTGCATATACTGATGAATCAGCTCAAAAACAACTCGGTCATAAGTCTGTACGTATGACACAACGTTACATTCGTAAAACACGCACAGTCAATCCAACAAAATAGAGTTTCGGAAAAACGCACTTTTTTTCGGAACTCTATCTTTTCTAACACCCATTCTTTCTTTTTAAATTCAATAACTTAAAAAATCGCTATTTTAGACTGCCATAAAGGCAGCTTAGAAAATCATATTGCGGAACAAACCAAGTTGGTCATCGTTTACTGCCGTATAGGCAGCTTAGAAACCAATGCGTTTCAACATTTCCATTTTTGTCCTGTTTACTGCCGTATAGGCAGCTTAGAAAAGTTGGCAGTGCTTTTCTGTTCTTGGTTGCTAGTTTACTGCCGTATAGGCAGCTTAGAAAACCTTGTTGAAGTGCTTCAATAACAGGCTTTAGTTTACTGCCGTATAGGCAGCTTAGAAAGAAATGGCTTTAATTGCATTTTCGGGCGATAAGTTTACTGCCGTATAGGCAGCTTAGAAAAGCGTGTCATGCCCAATAAAACGCCACTTTTTGTTTACTGCCGTATAGGCAGCTTAGAAAACGCTATCCAACCCAATAACACAAAAAAAGCTGTTTACTGCCGTATAGGCAGCTTAGAAATTGTTGTTTGCCAAACCCTTTGAGATATTCAAGTTTACTGCCGTATAGGCAGCTTAGAAATGTTCAATCATTGACATTGCTTCGGCAAGTTGCGTTTACTGCCGTATAGGCAGCTTAGAAAAGCACGTTGCGTGCTTGCTGTGCTTGATTATAGTTTACTGCCGTATAGGCAGCTTAGAAATGCTCGCCGTGCCAGAGTCAAATCAGGCAAAAGTTTACTGCCGTATAGGCAGCTTAGAAAATAATCGAGTATGTTATTTAGCACGCTGACAAGTTTACTGCCGTATAGGCAGCTTAGAAAGACCACCTTATATTTTCTTTTCATCAACAAAGGTTTACTGCCGTATAGGCAGCTTAGAAAGTTACCGTTTGTGGTGAAAGCAGTGCGTGAGTGTTTACTGCCGTATAGGCAGCTTAGAAAGTCATTCCCGCAGCCGCTCGAACATCTAACCAGTTTACTGCCGTATAGGCAGCTTAGAAACATTGGTGAACGTGTCGATAATATTGATCACAGTTTACTGCCGTATAGGCAGCTTAGAAAAATCCAACAGCTACTGCTGTAATCGCCGTTTTGTTTACTGCCGTATAGGCAGCTTAGAAAAGCCAAAACTGGCGATGAAATCTGAAGAATATGTTTACTGCCGTATAGGTAGCTTAGAAATCAAAAATAACCTTGCTAACTACAGCAGAAAATAAATCTCATAATAATTGACAACTCAAGGTAATAAGTTATAATTTATACATAAGCTATAACTTATAAGGTAAATAATGGTTATAAATCATCAGTGGAATATTCTCTTTACAGACTGTTTTTCAGGTTGGCTTGATCAACAGGATATTCCAACAAAGAAAAGCGTTGCTGCTACACTCAACTTATTGAAAATAAGCGGTCCTGAACTTTCTCGCCCTTATGCAGATACAATTAAAGGTTCGCAATATGCCAATATGAAAGAGTTACGCATTCAACATCAAGGTAAACCTTTAAGAGCTTTTTTTGCCTTTGACCCGTTACGTCAAGCCATCGTACTTTGTGCTGGCGATAAAAGTAACGATAAACGCTTTTATAAACGCATGATTGCCTTAGCAGATGCTGAATTTACCGCTTATTTAGCAAACTTGGAGAAATAAGATGAAAACATTTGAACAATTCTTAGATGAATTTTCCCCAGAAGATCGCCAAGATATAGAAAGAATGACTGATGAGCTATTACTAGAATCAGGGCTTTCTCTTATTCGTCAAGAAATGGAAATTTCACAAAAGCAACTCGCAGACGCGCTAGGTATTTCACAACCTGCTGTTGCGCAAATTGAGCAACGTGGCAATGAATTACGCCTTTCTACTCTCAAGCGTTATGTTGAAACTATGGGCGGAAAACTTAGCCTTGCGATTGATATGCCAATGGGTGAAACCCGTATCTTTAAAATTTAATCTTTGCCTAAAAATGCGGTCAAAACCGACCGCACTTTTACCCAGCATACTCAATATGCCCTAAACCAAACGGAGAGGGCATATTGTGATTTATTTACTAAAATCTACATTAATTCGTAATAATTAGATGTTTTTGTTTCTTGAATATCCTAAATAAGTTTTACCCTTTTTTCTTTATAGAATATAACTTTTTGATTTTTATTATTTTTTATTTTCTTCTAAAAAAAGGGTAATTAACATATTTTTCCTTACAATCCTTGTCTTATCTATGATAAAGTGAGTTTTTATTCTAGTTTACTGCCGTATAGGCAGCTTAGAAATACAAGATATTATGAGAGAGGCTTGTGAGATCGTTTACTGCCGTATAGGCAGCTTAGAAATATATGCCGTTTGAATATGAGGCATCAGCCAAGTTTACTGCCGTATAGGCAGCTTAGAAACTCAAGCTCAGGGGAGTAAACAGGAGACAAGTGTTTACTGCCGTATAGGCAGCTTAGAAATGCAAAACCACCAATAATAGGCCCCGCTATTAGTTTACTGCCGTATAGGCAGCTTAGAAATAGAGAAAAACAGTATGAAACTCTCGAAAATCGTTTACTGCCGTATAGGCAGCTTAGAAACATTAATCACCTCCGTATAAACCACGCCCTGTGTTTACTGCCGTATAGGCAGCTTAGAAACATTCATTTTAAGTTGCACAGTTGATCCAGGTGTTTACTGCCGTATAGGCAGCTTAGAAATGAACATAAGAAAAACGAAGATATATTGAAATGTTTACTGCCGTATAGGCAGCTTAGAAATGTTTGTTACATTGAGTACATCATTACTCGTTGTTTACTGCCGTATAGGCAGCTTAGAAATAACGCTCGGTAAGCAGAAGTAATCTCAAAACGTTTACTGCCGTATAGGCAGCTTAGAAAAAAATTAAGCCGATGACAGCCAATGCTGCACTGTTTACTGCCGTATAGGCAGCTTAGAAAATTCGCCATTCATCTTCATAAATGGACGTGGCGTTTACTGCCGTATAGGCAGCTTAGAAATATCTAAATCCGCTTGAGAAAATGCGGTATTAGTTTACTGCCGTATAGGCAGCTTAGAAATGAGATTTTAAAGAAAGTGGTATCAGAAACCAGTTTACTGCCGTATAGGCAGCTTAGAAATTGAGGACACGAACAAAGACATTAAAGCTGCCGTTTACTGCCGTATAGGCAGCTTAGAAAAATAGTAAAAGCAAGATTATCAATGGCTTCTTGTTTACTGCCGTATAGGCAGCTTAGAAAATCGGATTTTTTTTTAAGTCTGTAATGCTTGCGTTTACTGCCGTATAGGCAGCTTAGAAAAATTTCGCCTTTACATTTTGCGGTTAATGTCAGTTTACTGCCGTATAGGCAGCTTAGAAAATTTTGCGCAAAGCCATCAATATTTTTTGCGAGTTTACTGCCGTATAGGCAGCTTAGAAAATATATCCCAAAGAAAAAAGAGCCACCTATTCGTTTACTGCCGTATAGGCAGCTTAGAAAATTGCCACTAATCAATTTCGCTACTTCCAAAAGTTTACTGCCGTATAGGCAGCTTAGAAATAATGCAATCAGTTCTTTGGCTTTTTTCCCTTGTTTACTGTCGTATAGACAGCTTAGAAATCCACCAATATTTGCTTTTTTCTTAGAATCTCCATTCCTGCCACACTGATAGCTTAGAAAATTACCCCGAATTAGTGCTGCATCTCCCTACTCTCGACAACTATTCAAAAAATCCTTGGAAATCGTCAAAAAGTAGGTGATCGCCAACAACCAGATTATTAAAGACAATGTAGTCAAATTTGCCGAAGGGATAGGAAAGGTCATTTGTTTTGTTGCTCGACTTACCGTGGCTAGAAAAAATGGGGCGAGCGGTAGATATTGCCGATTTAGAGCGACAGGTAAAAAAACAGGTTTTAACCACTGAGGGCGTAAAACAAATTACCGATTACCAATCGCACTTTGATCCCAATACTCGAAAACTCACCATCTCCATTGATTATCTCGACATATACGGACAAGAAAATCGGGGGAGTTATTAGACTAATTGAATAGAGGTTCAATAGCAATATTGAGCCGTTGATTAGCCTGTTGTAAGTCATAATTTACTTGCATTGTTAGCCAAAACTCAGGAGAAGTCTTGAGAAGATGGCTTAAACGCAATGCCATTTCAGGGGATACTGCGGCTTTGGCATTTAGTATGCGAGATAGTGTTACTCGAGTTACGCCAAGTTTTTGTGCAATATCAGTAACACTAAAGCCATCAATATATTCCCTTAATATTTCACCTGGGTGTGCTGGGTTGTACATCATCATAAATCGCTCCTAATGGTAATCTTGGTAATCAACAATTTCAGCGTGACCGTTTTCAAATTTAAAGGTTAAACGCCAGTTGCCATTTACTTTAACTGACCAATGCCCGAGAAGATTACCTTGTAACTGATGAAGCGACCAACTCGGTACATTCATATCGTAAGGGCTTTTAGCAGCATTTAACGCCGTGAGTAACAATCTTAGTTTATTGGCGTGCTTAGCTTGAATGCCTGTTGTTTTTCCCGTTTTAAAAAATAATTCAACACCTTTATGTTTGAACGACAAAATCATTTTTTACCTCACTGTATAGCCACACTATACATTAAAAATCGTAAAGTGTAAAGCATTGCGATACACCATAACAAGGAACTATTATGGCAAAAATCACAGAAAACGGTATCAGCATTGAACGGCTAGATACGATAGTTGCACGGCTTGAGCGTGGTTTTAGAGAAATTTACGGACAAAATATTAATCTTGCCCCTGATAGCCCTGATGGGCAAATGATCGGGATTTTGGCACAAATGAAAATGGATATTGAAGAGCTTTGTGAACTAGTTTACAAACAGCTTGATCAAAGGGTAGCATACGCAGGGCTTATCCGCTTCATCTAACAATTTTTCTCGTTTCATATTACACCTTGTATCAGATGGGGGAACATTCTTTGCCTTTCTTGCTGATTTTAGTTAAGTCCATTAATTAAATATAATTATTTGGTATAACATGATATTTTATTTGTCAAATAAATGAGTTAGATATTTTTTATTTTTTTAACTCGTTACATAAACTATTAACTTCTTTTTCGTTTTTTTCTAGCAAGTCAATTAAATCGTTTACTACACCGAGCGGTATTGGTCTTCTACCTACCTCCCACTGCGGGATTCGCCTTTCATCAACGTTAAGTGAGCGTGCTAAATTTGCACGCCATTGATCGCCATACAACGCTCTACCAACTTTTGCTAACTATACGGCAGTAAACCAAAATTACGGCTTTTCTTCTGTGCCGACAGCTTTCTAAGCTGCTTATACGGCAGTAAACTCTTGTAGTGTGAAAGTGAACCTTGCGGTTCTTTTCTAAGCTGCCTATACGGCAGTAAACTGAGCTTTAGCTCTTGCATCAACTAAACTTACTTTCTAAGCTACCTATACGATAAAGAAGTTGTTCTTTATGAAGAATTCTTCATATTAGAACAAGCTGCTTATACTAATTAAAGAATTAATCACTTTCAATCTCCTTCATCATTACATATAATCCACGATAAATTTTTTAATTTTTAAAAATATTGCTAAAAAGAAAAAAATCTATATAATATGAACAATTAGAACATCATTTCACCAAATTTAAGAGGTTCGCTATGCTCAATAAACTCATTAACAATTATCTAAAATCTTTAGCCAGCAAAAAGATAGAAGATGAACGTAAAAAGTTGGCTAAAGCCACTTCTTCAGAAGAAATTGCTAAGATAGAACAAAAAATCCAAGAAATTGAACAAAAATACTTACCTGAAAATTGGCTTAATGAAGCCGCTAATCGAATGGCAAAACAAATTTCCTTTTCTACTCATTTATCAAAACCACTTCACCCCGATTCTAAAGGAAACAATGTCAATTTTAGACAAACCGTATTACATCAATTTGTTGGTTCTCAACTTGTTTCTGAAAATATTCTCGATGCGAGTGGCAACGCTGCGGCATTACCTTTAGTCGCCTTTCTAAATATAGTGGTTGATGAAAAAGAGAACTTGCTACTACGTGATTTGTTGTTAATGGATTCACCCTTATTAAAAAAGGCTTTTTCCGAAGATGAACAGTTATCGGATTTTTATAAACATCAATTTCAAAAAGCATTACTAAATGAGATTACAGAACCGATAACCTATGAAAAAAATAAACAGTTACTTTGGCCACTTGAACCCGAAAAAATAACCTCTGATCATTACCATTGTATTATCCCTTTATACCCAACTGTTTTAACCCATACTATTTATAATAAAATCCAACACATACGTTTCTCTGATGACACTAAAATTGCACGTGAAAACCGCAAAAAAGATAATGTTGAGCAATACGCTTATCCAACTATCAATGATTTAGCTATCATTAAATTAGGTGGCTCACAACCTCAAAACGTCTCATCACTCAATAGCCAACAGACGGGTAAACATTACTTGCTTCCCTCGTTACCCCCTATTTTTTCAGCATCATACAAATTTACGAATAATACGCTTTTTGACAATGATCTCTATTGGCAGTGTAAGCCATTATTTGACCACCTATTTGATGTTGTATTAGCCGAAAAAAATGTATATACCGAACGGGATAAACGGAAAGATGCCCTTGTAGAAATGATCGATGTGATTTTTAGCATTGCTAAGTTCTATCAACAACGTACACCTGGTTGGAGTAAGGATTATCAATTTATGAATATTAATCAAAAATATTGGTTAGATCCTGAAAGAGGTGAGTTAGAGGGCGAAGAAGCATTTCAACTCGAATATGATAAAGAAAATTGGCACAATGAAGTGGCAAAACAGTTTGCGGGTTGGGTTAATCATCATCTCAAACAACGTTTCAAAAACATTGCATCGGACTTTTCTACTGCTGAATTTAATGAGTGGCGTAAAGTCTTTAAACGCAAATTAAGACAACAACACTAGGAGTTTTTATGTCAGAAGCAAATTTTTATCTCCTGTTTAAACATATTAAAATTCACCAAGCTAATGCGATTTCAAGCCCGTTAACTTACGGCTTCCCTGCTATTAGTGGGTTTGTTGGTGCTATCCATAATTTAAGCCGAAAAATGCAACAGCGTTATCCAGAGGCTTCACTGAATGGAGTATTAATTGCTTGCCATCATTATGAATTGCAAGCCTATCGACCACATCAATATGCAGATTACACCTTTAAACAAACCCGTAATCCCTTGAAAAAGGACGGCAGTAATGCACCAATTATTGAAGAAGGAAAAATTCATTTAGATCTTCATCTTGTTGTAGAAGTCATGACGACAGCAGGTTTTCAAGATACTTTGGCTAACCCTGAAAATGCAGCAGAATTTACCCATTATCTTGCCGAACTATTAGCACACCAACGAATTGCTGGCGGGAGTGTATTAGCGGTTCCTGATGTTGAATTATTTACCCCATCAGCCAGCGATCAACTTTTACGTAGTATCCAGCCTGCATTTGTCTTGATAGAGGCAAACCAGCATTTACGGGCTATTACTAAAGAGCTACAAACTGGCATCAAACATCATATTGCTAATGGTGAAATTACGATGATGAAAGATGAAAACAAGCAACCGCTTTCCTCTTTCTATACGGCAAACCCAAATGCGACTGCATTAGACGCATTGCTTGAAATCGCATGTTTACACCATATTCCAACACAATCCGAGAAAAAGAGCGAATGGAATATTCATAGTGCCAAACAAGAACGTGGTTGGCTGGTGCCAATTCCTATCGGTTACCAAGGGATCTACCCTAAATTTGAGGCGGGTGAACTACAAAACTGCCGCTCCCCACACTATCCAAGTCAATATGTTGAAGTGATTTATAGTTTAGGACAATGGGTATTTCCTTATCATCTCAAAGATCGATTTAGCCAATATTTCTGGCGTTATACCCATACACAAGACAATTTATTTTTATTCACACAAGGAGAAGTACAATGACCAAACTTATTACCGCAACTGTTCTCGCTTTTGAACGTCGTTTAGATATTTCTGATGCAATCTTTTTCCAAAAATCAGCAACATCAGATCAGTTATCCCCTGTAAAAATTACCGAAAAAGCAGTACGAGGCACCATTTCTAATCGCCTTAAAAATGCGATTTCAAATGATCCAACAAAATTAGATGCCGAAATTGATAAACCGAATTTACAAACAGTTGATATTGCTGCTTTAGATCACACCAATGATACATTGGTTGTTCAATGGAGTTGTAAAGTCCTTCCTTTTGCAGGTAAACCTAATGTTTGTAACAACCCAGAATATAAAGAAGCCCTAGAAACCACTATTCAAGGTTATTTAGAAAAAATTGGTACAAAAGAATTAGCGTATCGTTATGCTTATAATATTATCAATGGTCGTTGGTTATGGCGTAATCGAATGGGGGCAGAAGAGATAAACATTTCTGTCAAATTAGGCGACAAAACCCTTGAATTTACTGATGTTAAACAACTTCCGTTGAATAGCTTTACCTATCAAGATGAAAAACTGACAGAACTTGCTGAATATATTGAGCAAGGTTTTCAAGGTAAGCAATTCACCCTGATAAAAGTAAAAGCAGAAGTAAAAGTGGGTGAGGGACAAGAAGTTTATCCATCTCAAGAATTAGTGCTAGATAACTCAAACAATCGAAAAAGTAAGATTCTCTATCAAGTCAAAGGTATTGCAGGATTGCACTCACAAAAAATTGGCAATGCCATTCGTACCATTGATACTTGGTATGATGATAATGCACAATTCCCGATTGCCGTTGAACCTTATGGTGCAGTAACTAATCTAGGACGAGCTTTCCGTCAACCTAAACAAAAAATGGACTTCTATTCGCTATTTGATAATTGGATTCTAAACGGCAAAGAACCACCATTAGAACAACAACACTATGTTATTAGCGTTCTTATTCGTGGTGGGGTTTTCGGTGCAAGCGGTAAGGACTAAATATGAATCAACTAACACATTACATTGAATTAAAAGCCATTCCTCAACTCGAAATGAAACATTCTGATGTAATGGCTTACGCAATGCAAACATTACATCAACTTTTGCCACCTTATGAAGGAAGAATTGGGATTGGCTTTCCTAAATACCAACAAAATCGTGGTTTAGGTTGGATAATTCGCCTATTTGGTTCCCAAATAGATTTAGAATTTATTCATTTTCAATTAGAACCATTACGCAATTACTTTCTTATTCAAGAAATCGTAAAAATTCCCGAGGAAACAACCCCTGTTCGTTTTCAACGTATCCAACATAAGGGAAATAGTGCTTTGAAACGTGCAGAAAAACGTATGAAAGCAAGAGGTGATTTCTCTGATGAAGTTTTAGATAATATGCGTCTAAAACAGCAGCAGGTGAACAGATACCCTCATGTATTTCTAAAAAGTGCCAGCACAAATCAAGCAAAAATGTTGTTAGAAATAAAACGTGTGGTATGTACAGCACACCAGGAGGGAATATTTACTGGTTATGGTTTAAGTAAAGAAGCAACTGCAACCATTCCTGATTTTTAATACTAAAAACCCTTTTTTCCAGAGCAAAATATATATTTTTAAAAATCAATAGGTTATATATACGCTCAGAAAAAAGGGTATTTTAATTTAAATGTTCTTTAATAATTGATATTGCTAGTATTAGTAAGAAGAATACTCTACATTCCTACCGCACAGGTAGCTTAGAAAAATCCCCATCAAATCCCCAACAATAGCCCTATCATTCCTACCGCACAGGTAGCTTAGAAAACATCGTCAATGCCAGTGCCGCTTTTAACACTCATTCCTACCGCACAGGTAGCTTAGAAAAATGAAAGATGCAAAGGGTCGCTGGTATGATGCATTCCTACCGCACAGGTAGCTTAGAAAAACTCATAATCATAAACGGACTGGTTTTATAGCATTCCTACCGCACAGGTAGCTTAGAAACTGCAAGAAATGTAAAATAACTTCCTCTTCTTCATTCCTACCGCACAGGTAGCTTAGAAAACGATCAATTTTTTATTGGTTCTTTACTGCTGTACAAGCAGATATTATGTATTAAAGGAGGTTGTTAAAAAACAATCTCCTTTTTTATATCACCTGTTAATTCGCTAACGAAAATAGGAGAAACAGGGCTGTTAAAATCAGCAAATATTAGAATGTGTAATTTATGCCTACACTTAGGTTTCTACCCACGCCTGGTAAGGTTTGCCCGCGTTGAGTATGTGGATAGTAGAATTTGTTAAAGGCGTTATTAAGCGCAACATTAACATTCATACTATCATCATTAAACGGTTTCCAGTTAAGATAAAAATCATGCACACTGTAGCCTGCACGTTCAACCACGTTGGTATTTGGGTCTTGATTTTCACGTACTAACACTGAACCTTTTACCCCTTTGACTGAACGATTTCTCCAACCAATTTCCACATCTGGCTGTTCAAATCGGTAGGAGAGTGAAGTGGTTAATGTTCTGCCCACTTGTACAGCAAATTCTGGGTTGCTGCTTAAAAGTTTTTCTGGGTGGGTATCGTAAATACGTGGTTTACTTTCAGACAAGCCAACACGTGCGGTAAAGCCGCTTAATGTATAGGCTGCACTTAGTTCATAACCGTGGTTACGGATATACCCAGCATTGACAGTTTCTTTTACAGTTTTTATACCGTGTCTATCTTGTGGATTGGCGATTGCATCGCTAATTTTTTGCCAGAAATAGCTACCGTCAATGGTAATGTTGCCATTTTTATAGTTAAAGCCGATCTCTGTATTTCTCGCGCGTTCTGCAACTGTACCATCGGCAATCGAAATTACCCCTCGTTTGCCATGTGTCATTAAGGCGTCGTATAAACGTGGACTACGAGACGCATAGCTGTGGTTTGCACTAAAACTTAAATTATCGCTGGCTAGCCAAATTACTCCAATACTTGGGTTGAACTGACCTGCAGAGACTGTTTTGCCGTCCATCGCTTTGAGTTTGAAATAATCGTAACGCAAACCTGTGGTAAAAATAAAATCACTGATAGTGGTGATTGCTTCTACATAAGTGCCTATATCAGCTTTCGTTGGCGATGTCAGTGTGTATGTTGGGTTTAAAAAGGCGTGCGGTTTGATTTTTTGATCACGATAATTTACGCCATATTTTACTAAGACATTTTCACCAATCGGGGAGTCAAAATTGATATTTGCACCGCGTGTTTCAATTACTGTGGTGGTTGGTCCTTCAATATTGCCGCAATAACCACAGCCTTTGTCATCAGCAGAATAACGTTTATTTTCCATCATATACGCATTGGCGGTGAGTTCGCTGACAAAACCTAAATTTTTCGCCGTCCATTCTAAATTGGTATTTTGCAAGGTGGTTTCACGGTAAGAAGGGGATTGGCGTGTAAGGCTTAAACGTGCCGCATCGAGAGCAAATTCTTCTCGTACTAAACGTACACCACGGTGTTGATCTTGTAAGTGGCTTAATACAAAACGGTGATTATCGAATGTGGCACCGAGTTTAATTAAGTAACTGCGTTTATCTAAACCGCTATAAGGTACGCTATTCTTACCATTGTGATTGGCGTAACCTTTGCCTGCTTGATAATCGTGATCATTGACACGCGTGTAAGAAAATAATGCGTCAAAGTTACCATACTTACCAAATAATGTTGTTCCATAGGTATAACCATCATTAGTGGAATAACCTGCATTTACTTTAATACCATAATTACGCTTACTGTTTGCTAATAAATCTAAGGCATCAACGGTTTTGGCAATAATTGCGCCATTGGTTGCTCCAATACCCGCACTGGCTGAACCAGCCCCTTTCTGTACAGAAATCGTTTTAAGTAAAGATGGATCAATAATAAATCGTCCTTGATGATATAAGATCTGGCTGTCTGAATAAGCATTATCTATTTTTATATCGACAGAGTTTTGCCCCATTCCACGAATGGTTAAAAACTGAGAAGTCCCATTTCCACCACCGAAATCAATGGAAGGTTCTTTAGAAAGTAGCGTTCTCATATCCGTTGCTGTACTTTCTTTCATTTCAGCAGCAGTAACAATATTGGTTTCAACTTTTTTACCTTGATGTTCAGAAACAACAATTTCATCTAATGTTTGTGAGTTGTTGTTAGCAAAAACAACATTAGTACCCCCCCCCAATACACTTAATATTGCAAGGCTGGCGTAGGTAAGTGTAAATCTTTTAGGCATATCCATTTTCCTTAACATAATGATTGTACAAATAAAAAGTTTGTTTTTTTGCAATAATTTGCATAAATAAATTTATCATCAAACTCATAAAAAGCAAATAATATTTATTATCATTTTTATTTTATGAATTTTATTAATTATGGCTATTATTTGTGCAATACGATCTAAATATAAATAAATATAAGAATAATTCTCAAAAACATCTTGCAATAGTATTCTTTTTAAGAATAATACGCATTACTAATGAAAGAATAAGTCATGCAATAATATTTATTCTTGTAAGTATCAGGTTGTAGCGCCACGATCACGTTTTATCATATTTTTAAGGAATGAAAATGGATAGTGTATTTCACTTTTTAGAGCAGTATATCGATTACATTATTTTAGGCTTGTTGACATTGATGAGTTTTATAATGGTTTGGCTGGTAATTGAACGTATGTTCTTTTTGCATCGCATTGATATTAAAAAGTATCAAAATCGCCACGATCTCGAAATTGATTTAACTCGTCATTTGACCATTATTTCTTCGATTGGTGCCAATGCACCGTATGTTGGATTGCTTGGTACTGTGATTGGTATTTTATTAACGTTTTATCAATTAGGGCAATCGGGTGGTGATATTGACGCTAGTGCGATTATGTTACATCTATCATTAGCATTAAAAGCAACCGCAGTGGGCATTTTAGTCGCTATTCCAGCAATGATGTTTTACAACGGTCTAGGACGAAAAGTTGAAGTAAAACGCTTGCAATGGAAGTCTTGGCAAGAAAATCAACAAGCATAGGCAGCCGTAACAATGAAAAAATTTGATGAAATTAATATTATTCCTTTCATTGATATTATGTTAGTGCTGTTGGCGATTGTATTAATTACCGCTTCCTTTATTTCACAAGGTAAGATTCCAGTGAATGTGCCTAAAGCAAGTAGCACTGTGGCATTTAAATCTGATGAGTTGGCAAAGTTATTGACGGTAACCAAAGAGGGTAAACTTTATTTTAATGATAAACCGATTGAAAAATCAGCATTGGAGCAAGAGATTGCCTCTTGGGATAAAACCCAAAAGGTAACATTAAAAGTTGATTCTGAAGCAACTTTCCAAGAGTTTGTTACGATTACTGATTTATTAGGTAAAAATGAGATCAAAAATGTGGCGATTGTTACGGTAAAAGATAAGGGAGAGAAGTAATGAATGTTCATTACACAAAACCTGCATTTTTCCTAACAATTTTTATTTATGGTGTGTTATTTACTAGTATTGTTTGGTCATTGGGACATGAGCGTGAGCAAAGTGCAAATAGTATAAGCGGCGAACTTTCGCCAACTATTTCGATGGAGTTATTAACGGCAAATATCCTCTCAGAGGAGAAAGTGGAGCCTGAAGTCGTAAAAGAAACGCCGCAGCCTGAAGTAGCAAAAATTGAACCTAAAACGGAGATTATTCCTGATCCAACAGTAAAAAAAGTGATTGAACCTGTCAAAAAGAAAAGAGAAGAACCGAAGCCCGTTGAGCGAAAGCAAGAGCGGAAGAAAAAACATCAGCAACCATCACCACAAATCCAATCCAAAGCACAAGGGGCGCCAATCACCGCTCATCAGCAAAATTTGCAAGGGGCAGGAACGAGCCGTGATGAGTTAGCAGCTTATCGTTCGGCATTACGCAAAGAAATTGAGCGCCATAAACGGTATTCGCAACGTGCAAAAATGTTGCGTCGCCAAGGAACTGTCGTAGTGGAATTTATTTTAATGAATGATGGTACAATCCAGAATGTGCGACTACATCGCTCATCAGGCTACGATGAATTAGATCAGTCTGCATTAGCAGCTGTATCACGAGCGAAAAGTGTTGGTGCTCGACCAGCAGGTTTATCTGCAGAACAAAAAGTGCCAATTAGATTTACGTTACAGTAATAGCTATTTCTTCTTTTTTAACTTATCCCACATTTTGTCTTCTTGTCCACGCCATAAACGTTGAATGTTGTCGTGATGACGATAGATAAGGAGACAACAAACTAATGCGGTTGGAAAGGTAAATTCAGGGCGAAACCACCAGACGTAAAAAGGAATGGTTAACGCAGCAATAACAGCACTTAACGACGAGTAGCCAGTCAATAAAAAGACAAATAACCAAATACCTAGCATAAAACCAGCAACTGACCAGCCAATAGGGGCGATTGCACCAAAAGCAGTGGCTACCCCTTTGCCACCACGA
Source organism: Gallibacterium trehalosifermentans (assembly GCF_042433055.1). NCBI lineage: Bacteria > Pseudomonadati > Pseudomonadota > Gammaproteobacteria > Pasteurellales > Pasteurellaceae > Gallibacterium > Gallibacterium trehalosifermentans. Next base: position 589,329 of record NZ_JBHLWB010000001.1, on the reverse strand, counting down.
AATTGGTAGTAGATCGGGAAGATATGTCCTAAACAAGCGCCTAATGCTACCATGCCTAATTCAAATTGAGTTAAGTGTAAATAGTAGCCAAGCCAAACAGGTAGCATACCTTTTAAAATATCAAAAATAAGGACTAACAACGCGGGGAGGCGACCACCGATGCGTAATACATTGGTTGCCCCTGGGTTGTGTGAGCCATTCTCACGCGGATCAGGAAGATGAAATAGTTTACAGAGAATGATTGCACTAGAAATTGAACCAATTAGATAGGCAAGTAACATATAACAAATAGCAAATAGACTCATTTCATTTTCCTTTTGACGCATTTTAGCTTCCGCTTATTGTAGCAAAATTGATAATATACGCACCTGAATTTCTTTTTGGGTAAGGAAAAAATGTGATGGCAAAAGAGTATATTTTTATTGAGGAGCTCGTTGTATTCACGCAAATTGGGGTTTATGACTGGGAACAAAAGATAAAACAAAAATTGATCTTTGATATTGAAATGGCATGGGATAGTGAGCAAGCTGCAAAAACAGATAATGTCCAATTTTGTTTAAATTATGCTGAAGTGAGTGAATTTATCTTAGATTATGTTGAAAAACGGGCATTTTTACTGATTGAGCGTGTTGCTTATGAAGTGATAGAACAATTACATCAACACTTTCAGATTAAGCATATCCGTTTGAAATTGCGTAAACCTGATGCGGTCGCACAGGCAAAATCGGTGGGTATTGTTGTAGAGAAAGATTTTAGTTAAAGACTAAAGGGGAAGATTTTAATTCTTATTTAATCTAATTTTGAGAACAAATATTTATAAGTGTTAATGGGGTCCCTTGTGCCTTGCCCGAGTGGAG
>NZ_JBHLWB010000001.1:332618-588426 GCF_042433055.1 Gallibacterium trehalosifermentans | reverse complement strand
GAGATAGCAAGGCACTAGGGCGTGTTTTTTTTTGCCCACTTTTCTTTGCACGAGCAATAACAAAAAGCATTGCTTTTTGAGCGCTGCTTGCAGCGACCCGTAGGGTGAGCAAGTGAGCTGAGCGAACTTGCGAATAATAGTGGGTCGCCCTTTAGGGCGAAACCTAAATCTAGAGTTAGTTAAGAATAAGATAAAAAAGGTTTATAGTGCTTATCAAAAACTAAGGGAAAGTAATACTTTCCCTTTATTGATATATCGCTACTCAAATTTAATATTGGCACGATTTAATAAGAATTGAACTAAAAGCGAGACTGGACGACCTGTTGCCCCTTTATTGGCACCTTGTTGCCATGCTGTTCCCGCAATATCTAAATGTGCCCAATTATATTTTTTGGTGAAGTTGGCTAAGAAACAGGCGGCAGTAATCGCCCCACCCCAACGTCCACCAATATTTGCTAAATCAGCAAAATTGGATTTTAGCAATTCTTGGTATTCTTCATTCATTGGCAAACGCCATGCTTTGTCAGTTGAAAGATCGGCGGCATTTTGCAGTTCATGAGCTAAGGTATTTGTTGGCGAGAATAGTCCATTATTTACACTACCTAACGCAACAACACACGCACCAGTTAATGTTGCAATATCAATCACCGTATCAGGATCAAAGCGTTCGACGTAGGTTAATGCATCACATAAAACTAAACGCCCTTCCGCATCAGTATTTAGTACTTCCACGGTTAACCCTGACATGGTGGTTAAAATATCCCCTGGGCGATAGGCATTGCCACCTGGAAGATTTTCACAGCCTGCTAATACCCCAATGATATTTAGTGGTAAATTTAACTCCGCAACCGCTTTCATCACACCGTATACCGTAGCCGCACCGCACATATCATATTTCATCTCGTCCATACCATCAGCAGGTTTAATGGAAATCCCACCAGAATCAAAGGTTAATCCTTTACCGACTAAGACAATCGGTTTTGCTTGTGGATTAGGGCTATTTTTAAATTCAATGATGGACATAAAGGCTTCATTTTTTGCACCTTGCGAAACGGCTAAATAAGATTTCATGCCTAATTTTGCCATTTGTTGTTCATCGATAATATGGCTTTGAATGGTGCTGTAACTTTCTGCTAACTCAATGGCTTTATCGGCAAGATAACGCGGAGTACAAACATTAGGAGGGGTATTGGCGAGATCTTTTGTAACTTTAATTCCTGCACTAATTGCTACCGCGTGTTGAATAGCACTTTCTGCTAATGGTAATTCACGGCGAGATGGTACATTAAACACAATTTTGCGTAATTCACGACGAATTTCTGGTTTAATGCTCTTAAAATCATTAAAACTATATAAAGCTTCTTGTGCTGTTTCGACCGCAAAACGGACATTCCAATAAGTATTGCGCCCTTTAATGTGTAACCCAGTAAGATAACAGACAGCCTCCATTGAGCCAGTTTCATTTAAGACTTTAACAGTTTGTTGAATAATTTGTTTATATTGACGATCTGTTAGTTCTCGCTCTTTACCACAACCAACAAGTAGAATACGATCGGCTGAAATATTAGGCACATGATGTAATAATAAGGTTTGTCCAACCTTACCCTCAATATCGCCTCGACGTAATAACGCACTAATGTAACCTTCACTAATATTATCAAGTTGTTCCGCTGAACTTGAAAGACGGCGAGGTTCAAATACACCAACGACTAAGCAAGCAGTACGCTGTTTTTCAATACTGCCATTTTTGACACTAAACTCCATATTCATATCCTTATTATGATTTCTATTGTTGTTAGGCATTGAAACAAGGTATTATATGCCGCTGTAAATAATGTTTTACTGCAAAACAAAACAGCATAATCAAACTAAAATGGTCTTTTAAAGTATCGTTTTTTGTAAAAAAATCAAGTTAAAAATAGAGAGAAAACATAGGCCAAACAACGTGATTTTAACAAAATATCTAATCAGAGAAGTATTAAAAAGCCAACTGGCTATTTTATTCATTTTACTTGTTATTTTTTTAGCGCAACAATTAGTCCGAGTGCTTGGTTCTGCCGTAAATGGTAATGTTCCAGTTGATGTTATTTTACCTTTACTCGGTTTGGGAATGCCAACAATGGCGCAATTAATGTTGCCGCTAAGTTTATTTCTCGCATTATTGCTAACTTTTGGTCGATTATATAGCGAAAGTGAAATTACGGTGATGCAGGCGTGTGGAGTAGGTCCAGCAACCTTAGTAAAAGTGGGGTTATTACTGTCTGTGATTACGGTAAGTGTTGCCGCATATAATTCACTTTACTTAACGCCTTGGGCATTAAAAAAACAGGTGGAAGTGGTGGAAAACGCCAAGGCAAATCCTACTGCTTCGGTCATTATTCCTGGACAATTTATTTCATCAAACAAAGGGGATTTTGTTTTGTTTGTGGAGAAAGTAAAAGGTGAAGCGTTATCTGATATTTATTTGTTCCAAACAAAACAGGTCGGTAAAGTTAAACCTTCGGTAGTGGTAGCTGAACAGGGAAACTTTACGATTGGAGCAGATGGCGGGCAGGTTTTATCACTCAAAAATGGTGAGCGTTTTGAAGGCAGTGCAACTTTGCCAGAATTTCGTATTACTCATTTCACTGATTACTTCGCTTTTTTAGCGTTTAATCAAGCAAAAAGTGATGCGTCCGATTTAGATATGCAAGATAGTTATACGCTCCTGACAGACTCATCAACAAAAGCAAAAGCTGAATTGGTATGGCGTGTTACCTTATTTTTAGCGGTGCCATTAATGATGTTGATTGCGATACCGTTGAGCCGCGTTAATCCGCGTCAAGGACGTTTTGCGAAAATATTGCCAGCGTTGTTGCTGTATTTAATCTATTTCTTATTACAAAGTTCATTAAAAACGGCAGGTATTAATGGCAAACTTGTTGCGCATCATTGGATAATGCTTGTCAATATTGCTTTTTTAGGTTTGGGTATCATGTTAAATATGCCAACATTACGCGCAAGACTCTTTCAACCATTTAAACGTAAAGTCGCAAGAGGGTAGAGAGTATGTTTAATGCCTTAGATCGTTATATAGGTAAAACAATTTTAGCCACTATTTTTGTTACGCTATTTTTATTGGTTGGCTTGTCGGCAATTATTAAATTTGTTGAACAGTTCCGTGCGATTGGTGAAGGGAATTACGATACCTTAAAAGCCATTGCTTATACTTTATTAACGATTCCAAAAGATATAGAAACTTTTTTTCCAATGGCGGCGTTACTTGGCGCATTGATTGGCTTGGGGTCATTGGCGTCAAATAGTGAATTAGTCGTGATGCAAGCGTCAGGATTTTCACGTTTTAGTATTGGTATGGCGGTAATGAAAACTGCAATTCCGTTGATTATTCTGAATATGGCATTAGGGGAGTGGGGGATTCCTCAAACAGAACAATTTGCTCGTGAGATGCGTTATAAATCCTTAACTGGGGGATCATTACTTTCGGTTAAAGGCTCGATTTGGGCAAAAGATGGTAATAGTTTTGTTTATATTCAAAATGTGCCAAAAGAGAATGAATTAACGGGAATCTATATTTATCAATTTGATGCAGAGCGTAATTTGAAAAAATTAAGCCAAGCAGATCGTGCTGTGTATAAAAATAATACGTGGTATTTTACGCGTCTTTCTGAATCACTCTTACATGAAAATCAAGTAACGAATAAAAATTACTTAAATATGCCATGGAAAACAAGTATTACACCAGATAAATTAGGGATTGTTTCTTTGCGCCCAAGTATGTTGTCAATTAGCGGCTTAGCAGAATATATTCAATTCTTAAAAAATACAGGACAAGAGACAAAAACATTTGAGCTTACCTACTGGCGCAAGATTTTACAGCCCGTTTCAATTAGTGTGATGATGTTATTGGCGTTATCTTTTATTTTTGGTCCATTGCGTAGTGTAGCACCAGGAGTGAGAGTTGTTACAGGGATCTGCTGTGGCTTTACTTTTTATGTTTTAGATGAGGTATTTGGTCCATTAAGTTTAGTATATAGCATTCCACCAATTATTGGTGCATTAGCACCAAGCGTCTTTTTTACCGCGATTATTTGGTGGTTAATGGTATATAAACGGCACTAAAATTTAGGTAGCAAATAAAAAAGCTTCATTCTGTGATGAAGCTTTTTTGTTACTAGCCGACAATTATTTCACTTCACGAATCATAATTTCTGCAGGAATGGTTTCACCTTGCCAGTATAGTTCTGCTGCAACAGTTTGCGCTAACTCAAGGAATGCTTGAGTGATTTCATTCTCTGGCGCAGCGATAACCGTTGGCTTCCCTTGATCAAGATCTTCGCGTAAACGGATATGCAATGGCAGTTGTCCTAATAATTTGATTTGGTATTTTTCAGCAACTTTTGCCGCCCCGCCAGTACCAAAAATTGCTTCGTGATATCCACAGTTTGCGCAGATATGCACACTCATATTCTCAATAATACCCAATACAGGAACGGAAACACGATTAAACATTGCTATTCCTTTGATCGCATCAAGTAATGCAATATCTTGTGGGGTGGTAACAACTAATGCGCCCGTTACAGGAATTTGCTGGGAAAGTGTTAACTGAATATCTCCTGTACCTGGAGGCATATCAATCACTAAATAATCTAAATCTGTCCACCAAGTTTCATTGAGTAATTGACTTAATGCACTACTTGCCATTGGACCACGCCAAATTGTCGCGCTGTCTGCGTCCATTAAATAGCCAATCGAATTAGATTGTAAACCGTGCGCCACGATTGGCACGATATGTTGATTATCAGGCGAGGTTGGTCGTTGCCCTTCTGCACCTAACATATAAGGAATAGAGGGACCATAAATATCGGCGTCTAGAATTCCAACTTTCGCCCCTTGTGCTTGTAATGCTAATGCTAAATTTACCGCAGTTGTTGATTTACCTACGCCACCTTTGCCAGAGGTTACCGCAATAATATTTTTCACCCCATTGACTGCAGGCTGATTATTTGCGCGTTTTAGGGTAGCAATTTGGTATTGTATTGACCATTCTACTTCAGAAACTTTTGCTAATTGAGCAAGAGGGGGAGTGAGTGTTTGTTTCAACTCAGCAAAACCACTATTCCAAGCAAATGGCATCGTTAAGGCAATTTTTAAAGTATTCTCTTCAATAGAAAGTTGTTTGATGGCTTTTAGACTTAATAGATCTTTTTGCAAAGTAGCGTGTTGGAATTGCTGGATTTTTTCTGCAATTTGCTGTGCAAGCGTTTCATCTATATTAGAAAAAGTAAAAGTTAAATTACTCATCTATCTATCCTTTTGTAAGTTATTGAGTGAATTTGCTCGCTTATTTAACCACGCAAGCTACCACCTGTTAAGTAAAATATTGTGCGAATTAAGAAAGTTACTCGATAGGGTTAGTATGCTGGAAAAATTAAGGGCAATAGAGTAACATTAGCCGTTATTTTATAAATTGAAAAAAATGATTATAGAAGGAAATTGTATGTTTAGTTGCCGTCAAATACTTGTTACTTGTGCATTACCTTATGCTAACGGCCCGATTCATTTAGGTCATATGCTTGAACATATTCAAGCAGATATTTGGGTACGCTTCCAAAGAATGCGAGGAAATGAAATCTATTTTGTTTGTGCCGATGATGCACACGGCACGCCAATAATGTTAAAAGCCGATCAAATGGGGATTTCACCAGAACAATTAATTGCCGATGTGCAACAACAACATATTTCTTCTTTTGCGGGATTCAATATTAGTTATGACAACTATTATTCAACGCATAGCCCAGAAAACAACGAGTTATCCAACCTTATTTATCATAAATTAAAAGAGAATGGCTTTATTAAAAGCCGCACGATTTCACAATTATTTGATCCTGAAAAAAGTATGTTCTTACCAGATCGTTTTGTGAAAGGAACTTGCCCAAAATGTAAAGCGGAAGATCAGTATGGCGATAATTGCGAAGTGTGTTCAGCAACCTATAGCCCTACAGAACTGATTAATCCTCGCTCGGTTGTGTCAGGTGCAACACCAGTATTAAAAGAATCAGAGCATTTTTTCTTTGATTTACCTGCTTTTGAGGCAATGTTAAAAGCATGGATTAAATCAGGTACATTGCAAGCAGAAGTGGCGAATAAAATGATGGAATGGTTTGAGTCTGGCTTGCAACAATGGGATATCTCACGTGATGCACCTTATTTTGGTTTTGAAATTCCAAATCAACCAGGTAAATATTTTTATGTTTGGTTAGATGCACCAATAGGCTATATGGCATCATTTAAAAACCTTTGTACGCGCCAAGGTATTGACTTCGATCGTTTCTGGAATCAAGCAAGTACTACGGAGCTTTATCATTTCATCGGAAAAGATATTGTCTATTTCCATAGCTTATTCTGGCCAGCAATGTTAGAGGGCGCAGGTTATCGTAAGCCAACCAATATTTTTGTCCATGGCTATGTAACGGTGAATGGTGAAAAAATGTCAAAATCTCGAGGGACATTTATTCAGGCGAAAACCTATTTAAACCACCTAGATCCTGAATGTTTGCGTTACTACTATGCGGCGAAATTGAGCAATCGAATTGATGATTTGGATCTGAATTTGGAAGATTTTGTCCAACGCGTGAATAGCGATATTGTGAATAAATTAGTCAATTTAGCTAGCCGCAACGCAGGTTTTATTCAAAAACGCTTTGCAGGTAAATTAGCAAGCCGTTTACATGACCAAGCATTATGGCAAGCATTCTGTGAGCAAGCCGAACAAATTGCGCAATATTATGAGAATCGAGAGTTTAATAAAGCGATTCGCGAAATTATGAACTTGTGTGATAAAGCGAATAAATATGTCGATGAGATGGCGCCATGGGTAATTGCGAAAGATGAAGAGCGTGTGCAAGAGTTACACGAAATCTGCTCAATGGGTATTCAACTATTTCGTATGTTAATGGGCTATTTGAAACCTGTATTACCGAAGTTAGCGGAACGTGCAGAAGCCTTTCTCAATGATCAATTACAGTGGGCAAATTTAGCGACACCATTACTTGATCATCAAATTGCACCGTTTAAAGCTTTATTTAGCCGTTTAGAGATGAGCCAGATTGAGGCATTAATTGAGGCTTCAAAAGCTGAAAACGCAGCGGTGAATGCTACACCAAGCAAAGTAGTTGATAGTAATATTGATCCGATTGCTGAGACGATTTCAATCGATGACTTTGCAAAAATTGATTTACGGGTGGCAAAAATTGTCAAAGCAGAAGCGGTACCCGAAGCCAATAAATTGGTGAAATTAACTTTAGATATTGGTAATGAAACGCGCCACGTGTTTGCGGGCATTAAATCAGCCTATAAACCAGAAGAGTTGGAGGGACGTTTAACCGTGATGGTGGCAAATTTAGCACCACGCAAAATGAAATTTGGTGTGTCTGAGGGAATGGTTTTAGCAGCAGGACCTGGTGGCAGCGATATTTTCTTATTAACACCAGATCAAGGTGCAACACCAGGAATGCGAGTTAAATAATTGTTTAATTATGATGAAAAATAGCGATCTTGGTGTCGCTATTTTTTAGCTTGTTAACATTATATAAATTAGCATTTATTGTATTCTTAACTAAGTTTAGATTTAGGTTTCGCCCTAAAGGGCGCCCACTTTTTTTTGCTCGTGCAAAGAAAAGTGGGCAAAAAAAAGCACGCCCTAGTGCCTTGCTATTTCCTCATTCTGTCAAGATTTTCCGAGCGGCAAAAAACTGATATTTTTCTGCGAAAAATTAGACGTTTTTTGCCTGAAAATCTTTCCTGCATTCGGGCAAGGCACAAGGGGATCTTTAGCATTTATAGAGATTTATTCTTGAAGTTAGGTTTGTTAGTAGTTTACTCATTTTTTATTTTAATCAAGAAAATATAGAGGAAATATCCCGTGATACTCACCCCAGAAAGCCAAGTATTAGCCCGTCATCTCGATTTATTTGTAAATAAAAAAGTACTATTTCTCGGTAATATACAAGATGATTTTCCTGCAATATGCCAACAAACTGCGCGTGAAGTGCGGGTAGTGAGCAGTTATTTCGATTATGTACAACGTGCAAAATTAGCGTCTATTTTTGCCCTAGAAGCAGAATATCAAGTAGAAGACTTAATCGTCTTTTATTGGGGAAAAAATAAACGAGAGTGCCAATTTCAACTACAACAGATTTTATCGCAAGTGCCAATCGATCAATCAGTGTTGATTGTGGGCGAAAATCGAGGGGGAGTTCGTTCAGCAGAAACGTTCTGCGAAAAATGGGGAAATATTACCAAAATTGACTCTGCTCGCCGTTGTGGTTTATACCATTTGGCATTACAACAACCACCTCATTTTGAGTTAACAGCATGGTGGCGAGAATATACCTTAGCAAAATATGCTGATTTAACAGTTTGTTCGTTACCTGGTGTATTTAGTGCAACAGAATTAGACCAAGGAACAGCGTTGTTATTGAGTACGTTGCAGCAACCCATTCAAGGAAGTGTGCTTGATGTTGGGTGTGGTGCTGGGGTAATCGGTGCTTATTTGAAACACCAAAACCCAATGATTGAATTAACGATGACGGATATTCATGCGATGGCATTGGCATCAGCTCAACAAACATTAGCTAAAAATCATTTAGCGGGAAATGTGATTGCGAGTAATGTATTTTCTGCCATTCCGCAAAAATTTAATTTGATTGTGTCTAACCCGCCATTTCATGCAGGCATTGATACTGCATTTGATGCGGTAGAAGCATTAATTCGTGAAGCAAAAGCGCACCTATATAAAGGTGGTGAATTGCGTATTGTAGCTAATGCATTTTTACCTTATCCAGATGTGTTAGATCGTTATTTTGGGTGTCATCAGGTGTTAGCGAAGACAGGGAAATTTAAAGTATATCAGGTGGTAAACAATAGTTAATTCGAGTTAAGTAATAGTAATTAACCAGTTTCCAGCAGCGTGAGAATTTCGCTAGGAATCACTTTGGGATCAGTAATAAAAATTTGTTTATGTCGAGTTAATTCGCCTTTACGTAATGCAATTTGGCTTTTAGCGACTTTAAATTGTTTACTGAGAAATTTAATTAAATGCGCATTAGCTTGCCCATCAATGGGCGGTGCAGTGATGGTGATTTTTAATTCATCAGCATGTAAACCAACAATTTGATCTTTACTTGCTTTGGGCTGGAGATAAATATTTAGCAACAGCCCATGCGTAGTTTGTTGAACAGCCATTATGCAATTAACCAAAGCTGTCCGAAAAGATCTAAGAATATATTGTTTAATAAAATCAGTAGGATAGCGAGCGCCATAACGGAAAAATCTAACATTCCTGTATTTGGCAAAATGCGACGAATAGGGGCAAGTAGTGGTTCACTAATTTGATAAAGGACATAATCAAGTGGATTATTGCCACGACTAAACCAGCTCATAATGGCACGTAAAAAGATTGCCCAAAAAATCATTTCGCCCCATGTTTTAGCTACTGATAAAATGCCTAATAAGGCAATGAACACAAGATCTAAAGATAACCGCTCAGACATGAGCCAATAGAGGATTGGTAATTTAATAGCCCCTAAAACAAATGCAACCAAGAGCGCAGCAAAATCAATGTTGAATTTCATTGGCACCACTTTGCGCAGCGGCGCTAACACAGGGTGGGTTAATTTGATCAATGTTTGTGAAAGTGGATTATAGGCATTTACACGACAATACTGTAACCATGTTTTGGCAACTAAAATAAAAATATAAATACCAATAATGGTTTGCACGAGAAATTGTAATGTATTCATTAACTCTCCTTTAGATTAAATAATACGTGAAAATTGTTGGCGTTTGGCTTGTTGACGTGAATAGGTGTCAAAGCACATACAGATATTACGAATTAATAAGCGTCCTTTAGCGGATACCGTAATATTATCTGCATTGATGTGTAATAATCCATCTTCAACTAATGGCGCGAGTAATGCTAAATCTTCAGCAAAATGCTGTTTGAAATCAATTTTGTATTGTTGTTCAATCGCAGTAAATGGCAATTTGAAATTACAAATTAACGCTTTAATCACATCACGACGCAAGCAATCTTCATTGGTTAACACTAAGCCTTTATGTAATGCGATACCACGAGTTTCTACATCTGCATAGTAACTTTTGAGCTCTTTTTGGTTTTGTGCATAGGTATCACCGAGTAAACTAATTGCCGAAACGCCTAAACCGAGTAAATCACACTCTTCTTGAGTGGTGTAGCCTTGGAAATTTCGGTGTAATACGCCATTTGCTTGGGCGAGGGCTAATTCATCATCAGGTTTGGCAAAATGATCCATGCCGATAAATTGGTAGCCTGATTGTTGTAAAAATTCAATAGTATTTTGCAAGATAGCAAGTTTTGTTTCAGGTGAAGGTAATTGTTCTTCTTTAACTTTACGCTGTCCTGCAAAGCGTGTTGGTAAATGGGCATAATTAAATACACTTAATCGATCGGGGTTTAGCTCAATCACTTTTTGCAAGGTAAACAGAAAACTATCAAGTGTTTGTAGTGGTAAACCATAGATTAAATCGATATTTGTTGATTGAAAGCCTAACTCTCTTGCGCGTTGCATTAAGGCAAAAATAAAGTCTTCATCTTGCTCACGATTGATGGCTTTTTGTACATTTTTATTAAAATCTTGTACTCCCATACTGATGCGATTAAAACCAATATGGTGTAAATGTTCAAGCATCGAGAGTTCAATCTCACGCGGATCCATTTCAATGCTAATTTCGGCATCATCACTAATCGTAAAATGCGTGCGTAACATCGCCATCAAACGAGCAGATTGTTCTTCCGTAAGATAGGTTGGCGTACCACCGCCCCAGTGAATTTGGGTTACAGTACGTTGCTTGAAGAGTTCTGCACGCGTACTAATTTCTTTTTCTAAATAATCTAAATAGATGTCTGCTTTATGCTGATGACGTGTAATCACCTTATTACAGGCACAGAAGTAACAAAGTTTATGGCAAAAAGGAATATGCACATATAAAGATAATGGGCGAGAAGGATAGCGTTCTGCTGCCATCACAAAATCATCGTTGTTATAAACTTCATTAAACTCCAATGCAGTTGGATAAGAGGTATAACGAGGTCCTGATTGGTTATATTTACGAATCAGGTTATGATCCCAGAGTATTTCAGACATAATTCATTCCCACGATTAATTATTTGATAGCCTCAATGAGTTGAGGTAACTCCAATTTAATTGGTTGTTCTAATTTTGCTTCACTACTTTCACGAGTTAAATCCAATTTACGGCGTTCTTTTTTGGCTAATGCTTGGCGTTCTTCTTTGATTGGCATATCTCGTACTGTGAGATAAAGCTGATACATAGCTGGATAAGCATTCAGTTGAATTTTTCCATAGGCCTCAAGCAGTGGTTTTAAACGTAACACTCCCTCAGAATGATTACATTCATCTGTCATCATTGCTTTTGCAATAATAATAATGCTTTCTTGTAAACGATCTAAGCGCTGTTGATAAGCTGCTTGAATAGTACGTTTTTGTTTTTGAATGGCAAGAAGTAACCAAATGAGATAGCCAACCATGCCAATGACAATTAAACTGCCAACACTAAATAATAAAATAGAAAAACTCATAATTATTTAAATTGGTTAAGATTGATATTTTCAAATTGTTGATAGAGATCTTGCTCTTCATCATCTTCTTCAATACCTAATTCTTGCATCAATTCTTCAATTCTTATTAGGCATTGATCAACAAATTGTTGATCTTGTTTTGATAATGTTTTACCTGCATCTAATTGATCAAGTAATTCATTGAGAGCAAGATTATTTTCTAATTCAAATAACTCTTGTTCTGGTGAAATCACTTTGTTCGTTACTTTTACATTCTGCTCAACAACAACAGTTTGACGATTCACTTCTTCAATAATAAGAGGTATTTTTTTACGGCTACCAACGCGAGGATCTTTAGTGGCTTGAAGATTATTCTCCTGTTTTTCGCTTGCTGGACTATAACGATTTCCTGCTGGGCGACCTTTATGTTTTTTCTTACGTTTTTCTTCCCAAGCTTTGTTATCTAATTCATAACGAGTTGGTTTTTTTCCTTTTTTTGCAGGGGTAACTGCTTTTTGATCTTGCTTTCGAACAGGCATTAAATCACTAATTTTGCGTGTTTTCTTTTGGCGACTCATAGTAAATAGTAATAATAAATGATTATAAAATGATGATTTGGGTTGCGATTATACCATTGAATTGTAAAATTTAGCACCTACTGCTTGAGGTATATTCGTGGAAATCAATTAAATAAAGGAAGAGATGATGAGGAGAAAAATAGGTTATCTGATATTGGTTTTAGGATTAACAGCTTGTACAAGTAAAACTGTCAATAAACCTGTTATTGAATTAGCGCCAGAACAGATTGTACAAACTTCCTATGCACCAGCCTATGAAGCAACGCAACAAACGTATCAAGGGCGTGTAAATAATAAATTTTATGTTGATTCTTTTACGCATGGGGTTATTGATTGGTTTAACGGTAAATATAAGCAACCTATTGCAGAGTTGAAATACCAATTATATGAGCAAGGTAGAGGCTTCGATGCGTATGTCTATGATTATTATAGTGGTATGATTTTTGCTGCAGATTTACAAGCTAATTTCCAATATTTGCATTGCTGGCAGGGTGTGGATATACCAAGTTTACAGCAAGGCATTTATGACGCATTACGTGATTTGCAAGCACAGCGCCCCACAAATAATAGCGATTGGATTGTACAAGGCAGTGAAAAATTTGCAACGCAGTGTCGCCCGTAAAAGGATTTATATGGTGAAAATTAATGGCAAAAAGGTCAGCCTTAACTTGAGGTATTTTCTAGGATTTAATGCCCTTTTCTGCTATAATCTCGCCCAATTTTTTGAGTAAAAACTAGAGAATAAAAATTATGTCAGATCAAACGTCAAATTCTTACGATTCATCAAGTATTAAAGTATTAAAAGGGCTTGATGCAGTACGGAAACGCCCTGGAATGTATATTGGTGATACAGATGATGGTACAGGGCTGCACCATATGGTGTTTGAAGTGGTCGATAATGCGATTGATGAAGCATTAGCAGGATATTGTAAAGATATTATAGTAACCATTCATGAAGATAATTCTGTTTCTGTACAAGATGATGGACGGGGAATTCCAGTTGGTATTCATGAAGAAGAAGGAGTATCTGCAGCTGAAGTGATTATGACAGTGCTTCATGCGGGCGGTAAGTTTGATGATAATTCTTATAAAGTATCAGGTGGCTTACACGGGGTAGGGGTATCTGTCGTGAATGCGTTATCTGATAAATTACAATTAACGATCCGTCGTGAAGGACACGTCCATGAACAGTTCTATTGCTTAGGTGAGCCACAAGCACCGTTAGCGGTTATCGGTGAAAGCGATAAAACTGGAACAAGTGTTCGCTTTTGGCCTAGCCCAAGCATTTTTAGTAATGTTGAATTCCAATATGAAATTTTAGCGAAACGCCTAAGAGAACTCTCTTTCTTAAACTCAGGCGTTTCAATTAAATTATTCGATAAACGGACGGATAAATCCGATCATTTCCATTATGAGGGTGGGATTCAAGCCTTTGTTGAGTATCTCAATCGCAATAAAAATCCAATTCACCAAAAGCCATTCTATTTTATGACTGAAAAAGATGGCATTGGTGTAGAAGTTGCCTTGCAATGGAATGATGGCTTCCAAGAAAATCTCTACTGTTTTACCAATAATATCCCACAACGTGATGGCGGTACGCACTTAGCTGGTTTTCGTGGTGCGATGACCAGAACGCTAAACAACTATATGGAAAAAGAGGGGTATAACAAGAAAACCAAGATTTCGATGGCTGGCGATGATGCACGAGAGGGCTTGGTAGCGATAGTTTCAGTGAAAGTGCCAGATCCAAAATTCTCTTCACAAACAAAGGATAAACTTGTTTCTTCAGAAGTAAAAGGCGTAGTGGAATCGGCAATGGGCGAACGCTTGCAAGAGTATTTATTAGAAAACCCAGCCGATGCCAAAATTATTGTTGGCAAAATTATTGACGCCGCAAGAGCAAGAGAAGCAGCACGTAAAGCAAGAGAAATGACGCGTCGTAAAGGTGCGCTCGATCTAGGAGGTTTGCCCGGTAAATTAGCGGATTGTCAAGAGCGTGATCCTGCACTTTCTGAACTTTATATCGTGGAGGGAGATTCTGCGGGAGGATCAGCAAAACAAGGACGCAACCGTAAGAATCAAGCGATTTTGCCATTAAAAGGTAAGATTTTGAATGTTGAAAAAGCACGTTTTGACAAAATGCTGTCATCACAAGAGGTTGCGACACTCATTACTGCATTAGGCTGTGGGATTGGGCGAGATGAATATAATCCAGATAAATTGCGTTATCACAGCATTATTATTATGACCGATGCGGACGTGGACGGCTCACATATTCGTACACTATTATTGACATTCTTTTATCGTCAAATGCCAGAGTTAATTGAGCGGGGGCATGTTTATATTGCTCAACCACCGTTATATAAAGTGAAAAAAGGTAAACAAGAGCAATATATCAAAGATGATGAGGCGATGACACAATATGAGTTATCGATTGCTTTAGATGGTGCTGCATTATATGCACACCCAGATGCGCCAGCAATGCAGGGGTTACCATTAGAAAATTTAGTGGCGGAATATAATCGTGTGAATAAAATGATTCAACGCGTATCTCGCCGTTATCCAGCAGCAATTTTACAAGCACTAGTTTATCACCCTGATTTAGATAAGGCGTTAATGCAACAAGAAGCGACAGTGCAACAATGGGTTGACAGTTTGGTTGAAACGTTAACGAAGCAAGAATTACATGGCAACCATTATGCCGCGAAAGTACAATATAATGCAGAACGCCATTTATATGAGCCAGTAATTACGGTTCGTACGCATGGTATTGATACAGATCATGCCCTTGATTTTCAATTTGTTGAAGGAAGTGAGTACACCTTAATTCGTAAATTAGGACATCAGTTGCGTAATTTACTGGAAGAGGGCGCTTATGTAATGCGTGGTGAGCGTCGCCTAAATGTTACCAGTTTTGCCCAAGCGATTGAATGGCTGGTGAAAGAATCTCGTCGTGGTTTATCTGTACAACGTTATAAAGGGTTAGGTGAAATGAACCCAGAACAACTGTGGGAAACGACAATGGATCCAGAAGCGCGTCGTATGTTAAAAGTATTAATTCGTGATGCAGTAGCCGCAGATCAAATCTTTACTACCTTAATGGGTGATGAGGTTGAGCCACGCCGCGACTTTATTGAAACCAATGCACTATACGCAAATTTAGATGTTTAGTATTATTGCAAAATAAGTATAAAAGCCGCACATTTATTGTGCGGTTTTTTATTATTCTATTAGCGCTTTGTACTAAATAGGCATCTAGCCTGTATTGTTTGATGATAAATTGAATTGATTTATTCCATAAAAGCAAAAAACCGTAAGTGTAGTAAACTTACGGTTTCTTAGAATTTGATGGCGGAGGAAAAGAGATTCGAACTCTTGGAGGACGTAAATCCTCGCCGGTTTTCAAGACCGGTGCCTTCAACCACTCGACCATTCCTCCGCAGTTGTTGGCTTAACTAAGCGGGGCTAATCATACGGATTTCAGCAGGGGAAGTCAAGCAAGGAAAATACATTTTTTTATGAATGCTTCAATATTAGGCAAAAATTGTTGGTTAAATGATCTGGCAGGTAAAAAATAGAAAAAATATTGGCGGCGCTCTCTTATTTTAGTGTTTTTACTGTATTTATATACAGTATTTTGTTAGACTAATTATCTCTGTAAATTTGTATTATTGAGACAGCATGAGTCAACGAAAAATTATCCATATGGATATGGATTGTTTCTATGCCGCGATTGAAATAAGAGAAAATCCCAATTTAGCTGATAAACCCGTTGCTGTTGGTGGGGCGCCGCAACAGCGTGGTGTCTTGGCGACTTGTAACTATGTTGCTCGTCGCTATGGTTTACATAGTGCGATGTCTTCAGCACAAGCATTAAAACGTTGTCCTCATTTAGTTTTATTACCAGTCAACATGGCATTTTATAAACAAGTCTCACAACAGATTCAGCAGATTTTCCAACGTTATACTCAAATTATTGAACCCTTATCTTTAGATGAAGCTTATTTAGATGTAACAGACTCTCGCCAGTGTTCTGGTTCAGCTACTTGGATCGCGGAGGCTATTCGGCGCGATATTTGGCAAGAGTTACGTTTAACCGCTTCAGCGGGGGTAGCACCATTAAAATTTTTAGCCAAAATTGCTTCAGAACAAAATAAACCTAATGGACAATTTGTGATCCCACCAGAAAAAGTTGCTGAATTTGTTTATCGCTTACCATTATGTAAAATTCCTGGGGTAGGAAAAGTTGCAACCAGTAAATTAGCTGCTATGGGATTGGCAACCTGTGGCGATGTACAGCGTTTTCCTCGTCATATCTTACATGATCAATTAGGCAAAATGGGTGAACGTATTTGGCAATTTAGTCATGCGATTGATGAACGACAAATTCAACCACACCGAGAGCGTAAATCAGTGGGAGTAGAAGAAACATTATTAACTGATTTAGCTGTACCAGAACAAAGTCAGGTGATAATGGACAAGCTTTATCGACAGCTGCAGCAGCGTTTACAAAAGTATTGTTTAAATTTTACTGATCAAACGTTTAAATTAGGGATTAAGTTAAAATTTGTTGACTTTCAAACAACAACAGTAGAAAAAACAGGATTATTGTGTAATTTAGAACAGTTTTGGCAATTATTAGAGATTGCTTGGCAGCGAAGTCGAGGGCGTAAAGTACGCTTGATAGGTTTACATATCTATTTGCCCGAAAGTCAGCAGCAGCAACAAATGTCATTATGGGAATAATAAAAAATTAATCTACAGTAATGCCTTGAA
The DNA here is from genome assembly GCF_042433055.1 of Gallibacterium trehalosifermentans. Lineage (NCBI taxonomy): Bacteria > Pseudomonadati > Pseudomonadota > Gammaproteobacteria > Pasteurellales > Pasteurellaceae > Gallibacterium > Gallibacterium trehalosifermentans. The sequence goes on along the minus strand of NZ_JBHLWB010000001.1, from coordinate 571,456 downwards.
ATTGATTGAATAAATACAATATAAAGGAACGTTTTTGCTGAGCATCATTATTAAGGGAGGAAATGATAAAATGATGAGGATTATTCTATTTTTAATCACAAATATGGCTGTGCTATTTGTGTTTAATATTATTTTGACGTTAATAGGGATCCGTTCGCAAGATACTGCAGGATTACTGATTTTTGCTTTACTCTTTGGTTTTAGTGGATCACTCATTTCTTTGTTTTTATCTAAAACCATGGCGAAACGTTCTGTGGGGGCTGAAGTCATTACTACGCCACGCAATGAAATGGAACGTTGGTTAGTGAATACGGTTAAACAACAAACAGAAAAGTTAGGTTTACCAATGCCAGAAGTGGCGATTTATCATTCAGCAGATGTGAATGCCTTTGCAACAGGCGCGAGTAAAAATGACTCTTTGGTCGCCGTTAGTACAGGGCTATTAAACAGTATGAGTCGTGATGAAGCGGAGGCGGTGTTAGCTCATGAAGTGAGTCATATTGCTAATGGGGATATGGTAACCATGACCTTGTTACAGGGGGTGTTAAATACTTTTGTGATTTTCTTATCACGTCTTATTGCAAGTGTGGCAGCACAAAATCGTAGTAATGATGAAGAGAACAGTTCAAATTCAGGAATCTATTTCCTTGTCTCGATGGTACTAGAAATTGTATTTGGTGTTTTAGCAAGTATGATTGCTATGTGGTTCTCACGTTATCGTGAATTCCACGCCGATGCGGGTTCAGCGCATTTAGTTGGAAAAGAGAAAATGATTGCTGCGTTACGTCGTTTACAAGCCATTCACGAACCTGAAGAATTAACTGGGCAATTAGCCGCCTTTGCAATTAATGGCAAAAGAAGTGGTTTGGCAAGTTTATTTATGAGCCACCCACCACTAGAAAAACGTATTGAAGCGTTACAAAACTTAAAATAGTGAATGAGATGATAATGTTTTAATGCCTTAATTATTGCAATTAAGGCATTACTTATTTTTTGGAGTAAGGGAATGGAACACAAAATAGATGATTTAATGGTGATTTTTAATCGCTGTTTTTATGAGGAATATAATACAAAATTAGAAAAGGGGGGAGATGAGCCAATCTATTTGCCCGCAACGGTAGAACGTCCTTATCATGCCATTTATTTTGCACGCGGTTTTTATAGCAGTGGTTTGCATGAAATTGCCCATTGGCTAGTTGCAGGGAAAGCGCGTCGAGAATTAGAAGATTTCGGTTATTGGTATGAACCAGATGGGCGCAGTGAAGCGCAGCAACGGGAATTTGAAAAAGTAGAAGTAAAACCACAAGCATTAGAATGGATTTTGGCGAATGCAGCAGGATTTCGTTATGTTGCGAGTGCCGATAATCTAAATGGCAATCCAGGTGATACCGCGCCATTTAAACAAAAAGTTTATCAACAAGTATGTGAATATGTGGCGAAAGGATTGCCGAAAAGAGCGGAAAAACTGCGCTTAGCATTAGCAGAGTTTTATCAGCGACCAAAAGAGATTGATTTAACGGAGTTTGATTTAACGAAGATTTAATCTTGCGGAAACTCAGGTTGAACCGTAGGCATAGTCTCTAGTTCACTGTACTCCAGTAATAATTTAGCAATCGCTTGGCGATAGGTAATTTCGAGCGTTTCTCGGCTGGTGGCAATCACCCCTTGATCAATCAAGAAACCATCGCTGACATCATAAACCCAACCGTGCAAGGAAAGTTTTTTACCTCGATGCCATGCAGAACGCACAATAGAGGATAAACCTAAATTGTAAACTTGTTCGGCAACATTAATGCGAGTTAAGGCATCAGCACGTTTTTCTGGCGGGAGATTGCCTAATAGATGGCTATGTTTAAACCAAATATCACGAATATGTAATAGCCAGTTATTAATTAAACCTAAATCTTCATTGGTCATCGCCGCGTGAATCCCACCACAGTTGGTATGACCACAAATAATAATATGTTCAATGTCGAGTACATCGACTGCATATTGGACGACAGAGAGGCAGTTTAAATCGGTATGAATCACTTGATTAGCAACATTGCGATGTACGAACAGTTCACCTGGTCCTAAATTGGTGAGTTTTTCAGCAGGAACACGGCTATCGGCACAACCAATCCATAAATAGGTTGGTTTTTGATGTTCGGCGAGCTCAGCGAAATAATCGGCGTGTTGCTCTTTCATCTCCGTAGCCCATTTAAAGTTGTTGGCAAATAATTGTTCGATTTTCTTCATTTGTACACCTCAATCTTGAAGAGATATGCTATATTGTTGCGCGTTTTGCATTATACCGATAAAAACCCTCCTGCCTATGACCTTTTAATTAAATTGATGAAAAAAATAAAATGTAAGGATAATGATGTTTGCATTAGAGATAAATCAATTAACAAAATCGTATAGTAATGGCTTTAAAGCCTTACATGGGATTGATTTGCACGTTAAAGAGGGCGACTTCTACGCTTTACTTGGACATAATGGTGCGGGTAAATCAACAACGATAGGAATTATCAGTTCATTAGTCAATAAAACCAGTGGTGAAGTAAAAGTTTTTGGCTATGACTTAGATACGCAACTCACAGAATTGAAAAAACAGTTGGGCGTTGTACCACAAGAATTTAATTTTAATAACTTTGAAAAAGTGATTGATATTTTGACTAATCAGGCGGGATATTATGGCGTGCCACGTCAGGAAGCCTTGCAGCGAGCAGAATATTGGTTAAAAAAATTGGATCTTTGGGATAAACGTCAGCAAAAATCGATGCGTTTATCGGGCGGAATGAAACGCCGTTTAATGATTGCTCGTGCGTTAATGCATAATCCTCGTCTATTGATTTTAGATGAGCCAACCGCAGGCGTGGATATTGAGTTGCGCCGCACGATGTGGCAATTTTTGCAAGAGTTGAACCAGCAAGGTACAACGATTATTTTAACGACCCATTATCTAGAAGAAGCGGAAATGCTTTGCCGTAACATTGGTATTATCCAGCAAGGGCGTTTAGTGGTGAATACCTCAATGAAAGATCTGTTATCAAAATTAGAAACAGAAACCTTTATTCTTGATTTAGCACAAAATGGCTCAGAGATTAAATTACAAGATTATCGCTTTAAATTGGTTGATGCGATGACGTTAGAGGTTGAGGTCTATCGTGAACAAGGGTTAAATCCGTTGTTTGCTGAATTAACAAAGCAAGGCATTACGGTATTAAGTATGCGAAATAAAGCGAATCGCTTAGAAGAGTTGTTTGTCAGTATGGCATTAAATAAATCAGATGCGGATAACGCAAAACAGGGGGAAAAGTAAGATGTCATCATTAGCATGGGTTGCTTATAAAACCATTTTGCGTAAAGAGATCCAACGTTTTATGCGTATTTGGGTGCAAACTTTAGTGCCGCCAGTGATTACTATGATGTTGTATTTCATTATTTTCGGGCAGTTAATCGGCAGTCGTATTGGTGCAATGCACGGCGTGAGCTATATGGAGTTTATTGTACCAGGGTTGATTATGATGTCAGCGATCACAAATTCCTTTGCGAATGTGGCGTCCTCTTTTTATAGTACAAAATTTGCTCGTAATGTAGAGGAATTATTAGTGTCGCCTACTTCGCCGCATATCATCATTTTAGGCTATATTTCAGGGGGCATGGCGCGCGGGATCTTTGTTGGCTTTTTAGTAACATTGGTATCACTATTTTTTGTGCGTTTTGATGTCTATTCATGGCTCGTTATTTTAGGCATTTTATTAATGACCACTGCAACTTTTTCATTAGGTGGCTTGATTAACGCGGTATTTGCACGATCTTTTGATGATACCTCGATTATTCCAACGTTCGTGTTAACACCATTAACCTATTTGGGCGGTGTTTTTTATTCAATTTCGTTATTACCTGCGTTTTGGCAGTGGGTATCAAAATTGAATCCAATCGTTTATATGATTAATGGTTTCCGTTATGGCTTCTTAGGGATCAGTGATGTGCCTTTACATTATACTTTTGTGGTATTAGCAATATTTATTGCTATGTTATATTGCTTTGTCTATCAACTAATAAAACGTGGTATTGGATTAAGAAATTAATTCTCTAATTGAGGAGTAAATATCCATGACAGATTGGCAACGCTATTTATCATTTACGCCACAAGAGCTGAGTGCATTATGGCTGAGTTTGCAAGTGGCATTAAATGCGGTTTTATGGAGTTTACCCTTAGCGATTTTCGTTGCTTGGTTATTAGCCAGAAAACAGTTTTTTGGTAAAACACTATTAAATAGTGTGATTTATTTGCCTTTGGTATTACCACCAGTCGTTATTGGCTATCTGCTTTTGCTGATTATGGGGCGAAAAGGGGTGATTGGAGAGTATTTATATGACTGGTTCGGTTTCTCCTTTGCGTTTAGTTGGCGAGGGGCAATTTTAGCTTCTGCTGTCGTTGCCTTTCCGCTTGTTGTGCGTTCTATTCGGCTTTCGTTAGAAAGTATTGATGTCAATCTTGAAGCCACAGCTAGAACATTAGGGGCATCGCCTTATCGGGTATTTTTTACGATTACGTTGCCATTAGCCTTACCTGGGATATTGGCTGGAATGGTGCTAGGATTTGCTCGTTCATTAGGTGAGTTTGGCGCGACGATTACCTTTGTTTCTAATATTGTTGGTCAAACCCAAACGATTCCGCTGGCGATGTATTCTTTTATTCAAACACCTGGGGCAGAAGAGCAAGCGTTTAAACTCTGCTTGCTTTCGATGATGCTTTCATTGTTGTCTTTACTATTATCAGAATGGCTGTCCCGTTATATGTATCAAAAATTAGGACAACGCCATGCTTAATTTATACGTTAAGAAAAAGTTTTCCTCACTTACCGTAGAACTGGATCTACAAATCCCCAAGCAAGGCATTACGATGATTTTTGGGCGTTCTGGCGCAGGAAAATCTTCATTATTAAATATGGTGAGTGGTTTAACGACACCAGATCAAGGGCGAGTCATACTACAAGATCGGCTACTTGTCGATACCGCGCAGCAGATTAATTTACCTGTGGAAAAACGTCAAATTGGTTATGTCTTTCAAGAAGCGAGACTATTTCCGCATTATCGAGTAAAAGGGAATTTGCAATATGGCATGCCGAAAATATTGCACAGTAAATTTTTGGCGATTGTTGAATTATTAGGGTTAGCCCCGTTATTAGATCGTTATCCACTCACATTATCTGGCGGAGAAAAACAACGTGTTGCAATAGGGAGAGCGTTATTATCTAACCCGCAATTATTGTTAATGGACGAGCCATTATCCGCATTAGATATGCCTAGAAAACAGGAGTTAATGCGCTATTTATTACGCTTGGTGAAAGAAATTGAGATCCCGATTCTGTATGTTACACATAGCTTAGATGAGCTAAAAATATTAGCAGATCGGGTTGCTTTGTTAGAAAAGGGAAAATTAGTCGAGTTTGCCGATTTACAAACAATTTGGAATAGCGGATTATTGGCGGAATGGCAACAAAATCAGGCAAAACAGTGGATTTATCAAGGCAAATTAGTCGCAAAAGTTGCTAATACCTCACAAGGGATAGTTCAAATTGGGTCGCAGCACTTTCAGGTAAATTTAGCGCGAGATTATGCGCTTGGTGAAGCGGTTAAAATTGCTATTAATCAACAAGATCTCTTTCTTTCATTGCAACCTATACCTCAGAGTAGTATAACGAATCAATATCAAGGGATTATCGTGGATATTTGTGAACAGCAGAAACAGGTCGCTGTTACAGTAAAAATAGATGATCTCCTTGTTGTTACGGCGTTGATTAATCCAATGGTTTATCAGCAGTTACAACTTACGGTTAATCAATCAGTGTATTTGCATCTGTTAAATTTAGCAGCAATAGCAGGTTAGATTGATGCGTTTCATTGGAGAAAATTATGTTTAAAAAATTATTTATTACCTCAGTGATTGGGTTAACAACAACGTTTACCTATGCAGAACAAGTTACCGTTTTTGCAGCTGCATCAATGACCAATGCGTTACAACAAGTGGCAACAGACTATAAACAACACGCGCCACAAGATGAAATTGTCTTTTCTTTTGCTTCTTCTTCAACGTTAGCGAAACAAATTGCCGAAGGCGCACCAGCGAATATTTTTATTTCAGCTAATACGAAATGGCTAGATTATTTGAAAGAGAAAGGGTTGACGGTTGCAGGGACAGAAAAAATCTTAGTTGGTAATGATTTAGTGATGATTGCCAATAAGGAGAGTCAAACCGATAAGATTGATATTGCCGCAGGAGAATGGATTAAACAATTAGAGGATAATTTCCTTTCGGTTGGCGATCCAGATCATGTACCAGCAGGGCAATATATGAAAGCAGCAACAACGAAATTAGGTTTCTGGGAGAAAATCGAGTCTAAATTAGCACGCGGTAAAGATGTACGTGCCGCATTAGCTTTAGTTGAGCGTGATGAAGCACCATTAGGTGTTGTTTATGGTACAGATGCAAAACAGAGTGATAAGGTAAAAGTTGTCGGTATTTTCCCAGCAGATAGTTATCCAAAAATTGAATATCCAACCGCATTATTAAAAGATCACGATAGCAAAGCAGCAACAGCCTTTTTTGCTTATTTACAATCAGATGAAGCGAAAAACGTTTTTGCACAATATGGTTTTAGTGTAGCGGAATAATAGCTAAGTTATTGTATTGTTCTTGATGAGCCCATAACTGATTTTAGGTGTGGGCTTTTTTCCTTTCTTGTATTTTGCTGGCAACCCAGAAAAACACAATATTCATAAATCGAATAAGCATCTTATTGCAGGTGTTTTTCCTGATATAACGTCCGATTTTCTACTTGAAATTCCTTGTTGATAGTGGCACTATTGGCAGCCATCAAAAAATAATAATAATTCTCATTTTGTTTGTTGGGATAAAAAATGATTCAACGGCGGTATTTGTTAATTCTTTTAGCAATCCTATCATGCTTTTCATTACTGATTGGTGTTAGTTCAGTAACGGTAACGGGGTTACTTACTTTTGACACTGAACAATGGCAAGTATTAATGATTAGCCGTATTCCTCGGTTGATAAGTATTTTAATTGCAGGGGCAAGTTTAAGTATTTGTGGTTTGGTGATGCAGCAATTAAGCCGTAACCGTTTTGTATCACCTACAACAGCAGGCACAATGGATTGTGCGAGATTAGGGGTATTAATCGCAATTTTGCTGTTTCCTGAAGCCTCAATGTTGTTAAAATCGGCAGTTGCTATTGTTGCAGCGTTTGCGGGATCATTGCTGTTTATGACATTGTTGGCAAAAATAAAATTTACCGACACCATTTTTGTCCCGTTAGTCGGGATTATGTTTGGCAATATTATCAGTTCAATCACTGCATTTATCGCTTATCAACAAGATTTATTACAAAATTTATTCTCATGGTTACAAGGCGACTTTTCGCTAATTATGAGTGGACGTTATGAGATGCTTTATATCAGTATTCCTACCTTGTTGTTAGCCTACCTCTTTGCACAACGCTTTTCGATTGTTGGCTTGGGCGAGGCGTTTGCCACCAATTTAGGGGTAAATTACCAGCAGGCGTTATATATTGGTTTAGCCATTGTTTCGGTAGTGTCGGCGATTGTGATTGTTACGGTTGGCGTGATCCCATTTCTAGGATTAATCGTACCCAATATTGTTACCCTCTATTTAGGCGATAATTTACGTAAAACCCTGTCGCATACGGCATTACTCGGTGCAATTTTTGTGCTTGCTTGCGATATTTTGGGAAGAGTGGTGATCTATCCTTATGAAATCGCTATTAATGCTGTTGTTGGCGTCTTTGGCAGTGCGATCTTCCTCTATTTGTTATTTAAGAGGTATCGCCATGTGTAAGCAATTTCAGTGTCAATGGAAAGTCGCATTATTAGCAGCCATCATGCTATTGGGGAGTGCGTTATATCTGTTTTATCAACTGCCTACCCGTTGGGAGTATGCGTTAACTCATCGTGCGTTATCGTTGCTGGCGATTGTTGCTACTGGGACGGCGATTGCGTTAGGCACAATGCTTTTTCAACCGTTAGTGAATAATCGTATTTTAACGCCAACTGTTTTAGGGCTGGATTCGTTATACCTATTTATCCAAACAGTGATTATTTTTGTGTCAGGATCTGCCGCACTGTTGGCGATTGACTCGATAGCGTTGTTTTTCTTTTCTACGTTGGTGATGTTGTGCTTTGCGTTATTGCTATATCGCCTTTTATTTCAGCAAGAACAGCAGAGTATGTTTTTCTTGCTGTTAGTGGGGATTGTGTTTGGGACGTTTTTCCAAAGTATGACCACGTTTATGGAAGTACTGATTGATCCCAATGAGTTTCAAATTGCACAAGATATTGGCTTTGCCAGTTTTAATCGGATAAATACCTCTCTTTTATGGATCGCTGTGCTCATTATTTTTGCAGTGGCTGGATTAAGCCTGCGTTATCTTCGGGTGCTTGATGTGCTGGCGTTAGGGCGTGATCACGCGATTAATTTAGGCGTGAATTATCAACGTGTAACGAAACAACTGCTATTGATCGTTACGATTTTAATCTCAGTAGCAACGGCACTCGTCGGACCAATAACGTTTTTAGGGTTGTTGGTGATGAATATTACTTTTGAATTCATGCCACGTCATCAACACCGTTGGTTGATCCCAACTGCCATTTTAATCGCCATCATTATTCTCGTTTTAGGGCAATTTATTGTGGCGCAACTCCTAACGTTTAAAACAACATTAAGTATTTTGGTGAATTTTATTGGCGGTACGTATTTTATCTATTTATTACTGAGGACGAATAAATCATGGCAATAGAACTAAAAAATATTTGCAAAAGATTTGCTCAACAGCAGGTGGTGGATAATGTTTCTCTTACGATCCCACAAGGTAAGATCACGGCATTTATTGGTCCAAATGGTGCGGGAAAAAGTACCTTATTGGCGATTATCAGTCGTTTGCTGCAAGCTGATGCAGGCGAGATTATTTTAAATGGTACACCGTTATCACAACAAAGTAGCGCAAGTATTGCTCAACAGTTAGCGATTTTAAAACAGAGCAATCATATCCATTTACGTTTAAGCGTCGAAGAATTGGTATCCTTTGGGCGCTTTCCTTATAGCAAAGGGCGTTTAACCGCCGCCGATAAAGTCGCGATTGAGCATGCTATTGACTATATGGATTTAACGGAATTACGTAATAAACCAATCCATACACTGAGTGGAGGACAACGGCAACGGGCATATATTGCGATGACGTTAGCACAGGATACGGATTATATTTTGCTTGATGAACCACTGAATAACTTAGATATGAAACACTCCGTGCAAATTATGCAGGTATTGCGTCAGTTGGTAGAGAAATTGGGTAAAACGGTGGTGATTGTAATCCATGATATTAATTTTGCTTCTTGCTATGCTGATTATATTGTCGCGATGCAGCAAGGGCGCGTTGTAGCGGAGGGCGATGTTGAACAAATTATGCAAACGCCTGTATTGGCAACTATTTATGATATGCACATTCCGATCCAACAGATTAATGGGCAACGGATTGCAACTTATTTCCGTTAATGTTTTATGTACGATGATTTGAAGGAGTAGAGTGAATGAAATTTAAAATAAAACTAGCTTTGGGAATATTGGGGTTGGTAGGCAGTTTAGCCCTGTTACCAAGCCAAGCCGCAGAGATGACCGTAAAAACGGCGGTGGGTGAGCAAACCATTCCGCAAGATGCAAAACGGATTGTGGTATTAGACTTTGGTGTGGCAGATACTTTACGTGAATTAGGGGCAACCGATCGAATTGTTGGAATAGCGAAATCCACTGCATTACCAGCCTATTTAGCATCGTTTAAAGCAGATAATTTCACAAATGTGGGATCGTTGCCTGAACCTGCTTTTGAAAAAATTAATGAATTGAAACCCGATTTGATCATTGCTTCTGGGCGTCAACAAAAAATGTTAGATCGTTTTAAAGAAATCGCCCCCGTGTTCTATTATCAAAACGACTTTACGGATTTCTATTCATCATTAACAAATAATATTGAGATTTTAGGCAAAATTGTTAACCAAGAAGCACTAGCTACACAAAAAATAAAAGAGTTAGAAAACAAAATTGCGCAATTATCTACATTGACTAAAGGGAAAACGGCGCTCTTGGTATTGGTGAATGAAAATAGAATTAGTGCATATGGCGATAGTTCTCGTTATGGACTGGTTTATCAAAAATTTGGCTTTACACCAGTGGATAAAAATATTAAATCTTCAACGCATGGAATGAGTGTTGGATTTGAATATATTTTAGACAAAAATCCAGACTATTTGTTAGTGGTTGATCGTACAGCAGCGATTACTGAGAAGAAAGATAATGCGCAAGTGGTATTAGAAAATGCGTTGATCAAGAAAACGAAAGCTTATCAACAACAACATATTATTTATTTAGATGCCGAAAATTGGTATTTGGCGTTTGGTGGATTAAAAGCTACAGAAATGATGATTGATGAATTAGAAGCAGTAATAAAATAATTATTTCTCGTCATTACAATGAGTATTGATGGCTATTCTTCAGTTTTGTGGAATAGCCATTATTATTTTTAACGTTTCTTCATAGGAAAAAGATCAATTTTTGCTACAATAGCCAGCCGAATTAGTGGTAACAGTATTATAGGTAAATTATGGCAATCTTGACCCTTTCTGACGCATATCTCTCATTTAGCGATCACCCTTTACTTGACCATACCAATATGACGATTGAAACAGGCGAAAGAGTCTGTTTAGTAGGGCGCAATGGGGCGGGAAAATCAACACTTTTAAAAATTCTCGCTGGGCAAACAGGATTAGATGATGGACAACTGATTGTTGAAAAAGATCGTATTATTGCCAGATTAGAACAAGATCCGCCTCGTCATATTGAAGGAACGGTATTTGAGTATGTTGCAGAGGGAATCGAAGATTTAGCACAACTGTTAAAAGAGTATCATCAGTTATCGTTGCAGTTAGCGAAAGATTACCAAGACAAAACATTAACTCGTCTTTCTGAAATTCAGGCGCAATTAGAACATTTAAATGGTTGGCGTTTTGAAAATCGTATCCAAGAGATATTGGCAAAATTGGGGCTAAATCCCGATGTTGCGCTATCTGAATTATCGGGAGGTTGGCAGCGTAAAGCCGCGTTAGCGAGAGCATTAGTGAGAGAGCCAGATCTGTTATTACTTGATGAGCCAACCAACCACCTTGATGTCGATACAATTCATTGGTTAGAAACGTTATTACTAGAGTTTAAAGGCAGTATTGTTTTTATTTCGCATGATCGTGAATTTATTAGACGAATGGCAACCAGAATTATTGATTTGGATCGGGGTAAATTGGTTTCTTATCCAGGAAATTATGATCAATATTTAGTTGAAAAGGAAGAAAATCTACGGGTTGAAGCATTACAAAATGAATTATTTGATAAGCGGTTAGCGCAAGAGGAAGTTTGGATCCGTAAAGGCATTGAAGCAAGACGAACACGTAATGAGGGACGAGTGCGTGCATTGAAAGCGATGCGAGAAGAACGCCGTCAACGTCGAGATGTGATGGGAAAAGCGAATATCCAAGTCGATAATGCGGTGCGTTCAGGAAAGATTGTCTTTGAAATGGAAAATCTTAGCTACCAAATTGGTGATAAAGTTTTATTAAAGGATTTTTCCACGACAATTTTACGGGGCGATAAAATTGCTTTAATTGGTCCAAACGGTTGCGGAAAAACAACGTTTATTAAATTGCTATTAGGGGAATTGCAACCAACTTCAGGACGAGTACATACGGGGACGAAATTAGAAGTCGCTTATTTTGATCAATATCGTTCATTGCTCGATCCAGAAAAAACAGTAATGGATAATGTCGCAGATGGTAAACAAGATGTGGAAGTCAATGGGATAAAACGCCATGTTTTAGGCTATTTGCAAGACTTCCTATTTCCACCAAAGCGAGCAATGACGCCAGTTAAGGCGCTGTCTGGTGGTGAAAAAAATCGTTTGTTATTAGCAAAATTATTGTTAAAACCGAATAATTTATTGATTTTAGATGAACCAACAAACGATCTTGATGTAGAAACACTCGAATTATTAGAAGAACTGTTAACGGAATATGCAGGTACAGTGATAATCGTTAGCCACGATCGCCAATTTATTGATAATACGGCGACAGAGTGTTTTATTTTTGAAGGTGGTGGTGTCTTGAATAAATATGTTGGTGGTTATCATGATGCCAAACAGCAGCAAGCTAATGTGTTAGCACAAAAACAAGCAGAATTACCGCTAAATAAAAAAGAGAGTGATGAGAAACAGGATAAGAAGCAAGAGTTTCGTACTAATAAAGTACGTAAAGTGAAGTTGTCTTATAAAGAGCAACAGGAATTAGCTCAGATGCCGACTTTGTTAGAAAATTTAGAGCAACAAATTCAGCAGTTACAAGCAGAAATTAACCACCCAGATTTTTTCACTCAAGCAAATGAAATAACCAGTGCAAAATTACAGCAATTAGCCGAACAAGAGCAGGCATTAGATGATGCGTTGACGCGTTGGGCGGAATTAGAAGAGATTGCGAATGGTTAATAATTAGCAAAAGAAAAAGTAATGATACTTAGCGAGCTTGCATTTCCTATCTATTTATCAGATAATGCGAGCCGTCTTTTCGACAGTCATCTATGGAGTCCTTTTCGGTTCCTCGCAACAAACTCTTGCTCAGCGGGTCAGGTTCGGAAGAAAGCAGCCCAAGTTAGAACTTTGTGTGCCGAGATTCAGCTGGAAAGGACTCCGCCATTTTGTCAGTGATGTATTTATTTCATACTTATTCTGCCGCACTACCTTGATTCCAAGTTTTACTTTCAACAGGTTTCTTCGTTTGTAATAAGAAGTGTTGATAAGGTTTTGCGATAGGTTGTACAACTTTGCCAGATGGCGTAGAGAAAGCGATACCACCACGTAAAAGTTGTTGCGCTGTACCTGTTTCTAAATTTACACCACGCCAGCCAACATCTAAAGAGTAGCCAGAGGCTAACCAAAATTCACTATTTTGACGGACGAGATGTTTATATTGTTGTCCGATTTTTAAATCAACAAATACGCGATCAGCTGTAGTATTGAGTTGAATATTACTAATTTCACCAACCTCAACGCCACGATATAGCACAGGTGCCCCCACAGAAAGTGATGCCGCATTTTCTGTTTCTACAACAAGTGGGAAGCCGTTGCGGTATTTATTGCTGTCAACATTCTGCGTTAATGTAAATTGTGTTTGCTTGGTACCATTTCCAAAACTTACATCAATATAAGGTTTGAAGAGTGCATCTAAATTTTGTACCCCATCTGCTGAAATTTGCGGAGTGATAAGGGTAAAGCGACTGCCTTGTTTGCTTAATTTTCTAAAATAATCACCAATGATCAACGCATCTGCAATAACTTGTTGTTTTTTATCATCAAGTTTGATGTTTTGAATAGAACCAATAGTAACGCCTAGATAACGTAGTGGTAATCCTGTGTTGAGGTTAGTTGCATCATTAGTAATTAATTGAATTTGTTGTCCTGCCGCTAATGCCGAGGTTTGATCTGGATAGAGAATCGTTTGTAACCCACCTTGAGCAATATTATCAAAGCTGATAGCGCCTTTTAATAATCGTGCGACTGGTGCAGCTTTAATATCAACACCTTGTAATGACATATTGACTTGTACCGCACTTTCTGCCCAGAAACGACTTTGTTTAGTAAAAAGATGACGATATTGTTGATTAATAAAGACATCAATGGCAAAGCCTTGTTTAGTTGGCGTAATATTCAAAATTTTTCCTACAGGAAAGCGTCGATAAAGCACTAATGAATTTTGGCTAATATCAGGGAGTTCTTTTGTAGTGAGTACAATAGTTGGATTAATATCATTGGAGGTAATACCTGCTAAAGCATTACTGCTATTTTCATATAGTGGATAGGTTTCTAGTGGTGCAGTTTTTTTATCAGACTGCAATAAGACACTAATTCCACCTTGTAGCCATCTACGAGGTGAAGTAACATTCATCTGAATACCATCACTATTAAGTTCTAAGTTTACATTACTGGCAGCGATGAAACGGGTATCTGCATTGATGAGATGACGATAGGTAGCAAGTATGGCAATCTTGAATGCGGTACGATTAATATCAACATGACGAGAAACAATTTCGCCAATTTTCATACCGTTATAAGTAACTGGCTGCCCCTCTTCAATATTATAGGTTTGTGGTGCAGTCAGTGTCAGTATTAATACGCCTGGTTGTTGTACTAATAATTCTGATTGTTTGGTTACATTGAAAGTGAGAGAGGGATCGCCGCTTCCTTCGACAATTTCAAAATATTTCCCCTGTAAAAATTGGGTAATATTGGTTATTTCAGCTAGTGATGGACGATCGCGTAACACAATTTTTGTCCCTGTTTTTAAATTATGTTGCAAACTTGGATCTACTAATAGTTTAGCTTGAGTTGTTTTGTAGCTATGTAGTTCAGTCTCGTCTTCTTCATCATAATTAATTTCACTGAGAACGCCGACTTGTAAATCACGAAAATAGACGGGAGTTTCATTTTCTTTTAGGCCAGATGTATCTGATGGCAAGGTAATATCAATATTTAAGCCACGTTTGGCCGCTTTAATTGATGAATAGAGAGAAAACTGGCTATTATTTTTAGCTTCTGGACTATCATCAGGTGAATCAAATGCAATCGCACCTTGCAGGATCGCTCTTACACTATCCATATTGACAGAAATGCCATTTAGGTTGGCATCTACTTTAATGCCACTAATATTCCAGAAACGACTGTTTTGTTTTACAAATTTGGCATATTGTTTGTAAATGATAATATCGATAGCGACTTTTTTCTCGTTGGTAAAACTATAATTGTTTACTTTCCCCACAGGGACTTTACGAAAAAAAATACTTGAGCCTAACTCCACTGAACCAAGATCATCAGCAATTAAATGGATTAATAAATCTCCTTCATTTAATTCGGCAATAGGACCTCTATCTTCGGCTATAAAGGTGTCCGCTTCTTCGCCTTTTCCTGGCGATAAGGTGATATAGTTACCCGAAACTAATGTATCTAAGCCAGAAACGCCTGCTAGGGTAGCAGTAGGTTGTACAATCCAAAATTTAGTATCTTCACGCAATACTGTAGCTGCTTCAGGATAAATATTGGCAATGACTTGTACAGATTGCATATCAGAGGTGAAACTGACTTTTTTCACTAACCCAATCTGTAATCCTTGATATTTAATCGGTGTTTTCTCCGCGACTAAACCTGATCCTTCTGAAAAATAGATGGTAATCTGTTCCCCCTGTTCTTTATGTAGTTGGTAGAACAAGATGACACCGACACAAAATGCAATAAAAGGTAGCAACCAAAAAGGAGAAATACGCTTAATAGCTGAAATTTTTGCTGATGTTGAAGTGGTGGCATTATTTATATGCTTCATAATGTTCCTGTTTCGATAATATTTATTAAAGATATACCATTTTCTCAAATTTATTTATGCTGAAAATTATCTTAATTTCTCATTAATAAGCTGATACAACAAATCAATATGTGCTGAATAGACATTTAATGCTGGAATATAATGATAAGATTCACCACCTGCTTGTAAAAAGTATTGTTGATTTTCTTGGGCAATTTCTTCTAATGTTTCTAAACAATCAGTAGCAAATCCAGGGCAAATTACTGCGACTTTGCGAATATTTTTTTCTGGCAATGTCGCCAAAGTTTCATCTGTATAAGGCTGTAACCACGCTTCTTTACCAAAACGAGATTGATAACATAAACGCCATTGTTCTTTATCAAGTCCAAGTTGTGCAGCAACAGCTTCTGCTGTTTGTTGGCAATGCTGGGCATAGTAATCTCCTTCTTGTTGATAACGTAAAGGAATGCCATGGAAAGAGAAGATCAAATGTTCATCTGCAGCGAGGTGTTGTTGAATACTGTGCGCTAATGCATTGATGTATAAAGAATGATGATGATAAGAGAAGATAATCTCAAAAGGTATAATTTTGCGTTGTTTGTGTAGAGCGTTGTGAAACGCATCTAATACTGAAGCAGTGGTAGTACTGCTATATTGTGGGTACAACGGTAGTAAGATTAAACGTTCTATATTTTGTGCGTACAGTTTTTCAAGTGCAGAACTGATTGATGGATTACCATAAGTCATCGCTAACTCAACAACAACATTTTGTTGCTGTTGTTGAAAGCGTTGTTGCAGAGCAGCTTTTTGTTGTTTACTGATTGCGAGCAAAGGAGAGCCATCTGCTTGCCAAATTTTTTGATAAAGTTTAGCAACACGAGGCGCTCGCTTTGGCAAAATAATTAAATTTAATAATAATTGCCATTGCCAGCGAGGGAGATCAATGACACGAGGATCACTTAAAAATTGGCGTAAGTAACGTTTTACTGCTAAAGGAGTAGGCTTATCTGGTGTACCTAGATTAACTAACAATACCCCTACTTTTTGATTAGTAAGCATTATTTTTCCTTTTGATCTAATACCGCAAGGGTTAAACGACTTTGACAACAAAGGCGTTGTTGAGAGTCTGTGATATTAATTTGCCAAACGTGTAGTGTTCTACCAATATGTAGCGGAGTGGCTCGAGCAACAACACGCTCACCCAGCTTCATCGCTCGTAAATGGTTAGCATTGATTTCAACACCGACCACCCCTTTATCTTCCTCACAAGCACAAAATCCCGCATAAGATCCAACCGTTTCGGCTAATAGTGCAGAAGAACCGCCGTGGAGCAGCCCCATTGGCTGGCAATTTCGCTGATCGACCGTTAATGTAGCTTCGAGCCAATCATCACCAAAAGCGATAAATTCAATGCCGAGTTGTTCAGCCGCCGTATTCTTGTTCGCTTGATTAAGTGCATCTAACTGAATATTTTTTTTCCAAATGGACATTAATTTAAAACCTCTAATAATCCTTGTAATGGGTGTTTACTGATTTGCTGTTGCATTCTTTTAATTTGGCTACGACAAGAGTAACCAGAGACCAAACAATATTGTAAATCTTTATCTTGTAATTTCTTCTCCCAAGAAAGTCGGTAAATTTCTTTTGAGGTTTCTTCATGAAGAGTTTCGTGACCAAATGTCCCAGCCATACCGCAGCAACCTACTTGAACGACTTCCAATTTTTCACCCAATTTAGCAAATAATGTTTGCCATGCTTTGCTACTATTTGGCAATAAACTACTTTCCGTACAGTGTGGGAAGAGATACCACGTCCGAGCGGTTTCAGATTGGGGAGGTGAAGGTTCATAGGTAGTTAACACGTCAGATAGCCATTCTTGTGCGGTCAAGACATTAAAATTACCACGTTTTTCACCAAGGACTTGTTTATATTCATCACGATAGGAAAGCACGACTGCTGCATCAACACCCACTAAAGGAACCCCAAGTTTTGCAATACGATTTAATACTTCTGCTTGTTTGGTAGCTGTTTTACTAAAACGAGTTAAAAAACCTTTTATGTGTTGTGCCTTACCATTAGGCTTAAATGGCAACACAACAGGCTCAAAGCCAAGTTTTTGTGTTAATCGTACAAAATCAGCCACTACTTTTGCATCATAAAATGAGGTAAATGGATCTTGCACAATAAAGAGCATCTTTTCACGTTGTTGGAGTGGTAATTGCTCTAATTGTTCTAATGATCGATCACGATAATTGATTTCGACTAATTGTTGTTGTAATGAAGGCACGGAGAGTTGGGGCAGATCGACCATACCAATAACTTTTCTCGCAACTTTTTCCATGACAGGGTGAGTGGTAATAGTATTGAAAAATACAGGTGCTTTTGCCATCAGAGGAGCAACATTTTCGACATTGGCAACCACATAATCTTTAATTGGGCGAGGATAGCGACTGTGATAGAAATATAAAAATTTTGCTTTAAAGTCAGGTACATCAATTTTAATTGGACACTGACTCGCACAAGCCTTACAAGATAAACAAGTATCCATTGCGGCTTTCACTTCATGCGAAAAATCATCTTTATTTTTATTGGAAAAACGATAGCGTAGCTTTTCTATTAAGTCAGTTAATTTGATTTCATTTTTCTTGAAGTCTAACTGTTCGGCGGAGATATTGGCATTAGCTAAGAGGCGTAACCATTCACGCACTAATGCAGCACGTCCTTTTGGTGAGAATACACGATTACGGCTCACTTTCATTGATGGACACATTACACTATCAACATCAAAATTAAAACATAAGCCATTACCATTACAATTCATTGCACCACTAAATTGATCTTTAAGGGCAACAGGAATTTGGCGATCATAATCTGCTCGCATTGGCGAAAGCACTTCAAACAACTTGGCATCGGAGTTTAGAGGTGTACAAATTTTCCCTGGGTTAAGGCGATTTTCTGGATCAAATAGGGTTTTTATTTGCTGTAATACCTGCCAAAGTTCATCACCAAAAAATTGACGACTATATTCACCCCGAACTCCTTTACCGTGTTCTCCCCAAATTAAACCGCCATATTGTTGTGTCAGGTTAGCGACTTGATCAGAAATAGATTTAAATAATTTGACTTGTTCAGGATCACAAAGGTCTAAGGCAGGGCGAACGTGTAATACCCCAGCATCAACGTGTCCAAACATACCATATTCAAGCTGATGCTTATCTAACAAAGCACGAAAATCGGCAATATAATCGGCAAGATTTTCAGGCGGGACACAGGTATCCTCAACAAAAGGAATCGGTTTTGCACGACCTTGAGCATTACCTAATAAGCCTACGGCTTTCTTACGCATTGCATAAATTTTTTCCACTGAAGCTAAATCAGTACAAACTTGATAACCAATCACATCATTTTGCTGATTCGCTATTTCCTGATCTAGCCGTTGGCATAATTGTGCGACTTGCTGTTGCTGATATTTTTCATTATTCCCAGCATATTCCACAATATTAAGCCCAAGAATTGGCGTATTTTCTTCTTCTTTTAGTAGATCAGAAACGGAGTGCCAAATAATATCTTGCTTCGCTAAATTCAGGACTTTTGAATCAACTGTTTCAACTGATAATGCTTTAGCTGCCACCATTGCAGGGGCGTGGCGCAAGGCGGCATCAAATGAACGATATTTTATATTAATTAATGTACGATATTGCGGAATAGGTAATAGATTTAATTTAGCTTCACAGACAAATGCTAGAGAACCTTCTGAACCTGTGAGAATGCGGCTTAAATTAAAGTGTGTAAGATTTTGATCAAATACGTGATTCAGATCGTACCCCGTAATAAAACGATTTAATTGAGGTAATTGTGTAAGAACTTGTTCACGATGTTGACGACAGAGTTGTTCAATCTGTTGATGAAGTTGTTTACCTGTTTTAGATAAATTTGCTTGTTCAATATTTTCGGCAAACTGATCACAGGCAATCGCTTCAGTATCTAGAATATCGCCATTGATTAAGACAGAACGTAACGCAATAACATGATCAGAAGTTTTTCCATACATTAACGAACCTTGCCCAGAAGCATCAGTATTCACCATTCCACCAATGGTTGCACGATTACTGGTCGAAAGTTCTGGCGCAAAAAATAAACCGTGAGGCTTGAGGTAACGGTTTAATTGATCTTTGACTACACCTGCTTGTACACGCACCCAACGCTCTTTGACATTCAGCTCAATAATTTGATTCATATGACGAGAGAGATCAACAATAATGGTACTGTTTAGTGATTGTCCATTTGTTCCTGTACCACCACCGCGTGGCGTAAATTTCAGTGATTTAAATTCATCGCGTTGAGCAAGTTTGGTTAATCGAACAATATCGGCAACTTCTTTAGGGAATAATAAGGCTTGAGGTAGTTGTTGATAGACACTGTTATCAGTAGCGAGAGAAAGACGATCGGCATAATGATAAGCAATATCGCCAAGAAAACCTTGTTGTTTTAATTGGCTAAGATAATGGTTCACTAAAGGATCGAGTTGTTGTTGACTCGCTAAATAAGGAATGATCATGATAAGCCTCTTGATTCTTATATTTGGTTTTAAGCAAATTAAGTGGACGATTATACTAGCATAAAAACATAGAATGTTAAGAATGGCGCTAGAGATTATCTCTTTGCAGAAAGATTCACTGAAAATTATTTTGAAAAACTAAAATTTTTAAGTAATGATTGTTTTTTGAACTTAAAAAGCGTGTTTTTTAAGCAAAAAATAGAATAAGCGTTTGATTTTATCTTGATCAATGGTGATAATATGCGTTACCAAATAGGTGAGTTAATGCTCATTTATTTTGGGGAGAGGTTGATGTTTACGGTATCTTTGATGGTAAATTTAAACCTTAAAATCTAAATATAGATAATAAATTCAAGAGGATTTTATAATGAAAAAGACTGCAATCGCATTAGCAATTTCAGGATTAGCATTCGTATCAGTAGCACAAGCAGCTCCTCAAGCAAATACTTTCTATGCAGGTGCGAAAGCTGGTTGGGCATCATTCCACAATGATGTAAATCAATTTGAAGAAAATGTTGATGTAGTACATCGCAATTCAGAAACCTATGGTGTATTCGGTGGTTACCAAATTACTGATAACTTTGCTGTTGAAGCAGGTTATGATTTTTATGGTAAATTAAAAATGCACTCTCATGACGGAAGTACTCGTGCAAGACATACTGCTCATGGTTTAAACTTAAGCTTAAAAGCAAGTTATCCAGTATTAGATAACTTAGATGTTTATGGTCGTGTGGGTGCTGCGTTAATTCGTTCTAGCTATACAACTCATGAAGATGGTGAAAAAGTAGCTTCTGATCACAAATTAAAAGTGTCTCCAGTTTTAGCGGCTGGTGTAGAGTATGCAATTCTTCCAGAATTAGCTGCACGTTTAGAGTACCAATGGGTTGCTAACGTAGGTAAAGTAAATCAAATTACAAATGCAGATGCAAATTATAGCCCAAGCATTGGTTCTGTTTCTTTAGGTCTTTCTTACCGTTTCGGTCAAGGTCAACAAGCTGTACCTGAAGTGGTTAGCAAAAAATTTGCATTAAGTTCTGATGTATTATTTGCTTTCGGTAAAGCAAACTTAAAACCAGAAGCAGAACAAGCATTAGATAACTTACAACAAGAAATTGCTAAAGTAAGTACTTTATCATCTGTTGAAGTTGCAGGTTATACAGACCGTATCGGTTCAGACAAATATAACTTAAAACTTTCTCAAGATCGTGCTAACACAGTAGCTAACTACTTAGTTTCTAAATCTGTATCTCCAGATGTAATCAAAGCAGTTGGTTATGGTGAAGCGAACCCAGTAACTGGCAACACTTGTGATGCAGTTAAAGGTCGTAAAGCATTAATCGCTTGCTTAGCACCAGATCGTCGTGTTGAAGTTTCTGTAAGCGGTCAACAATAATTAATCGTTGAAACGTTATTATTTGTTTATTTAAACAATGACAAAATCCCAGCCTATGCTGGGATTTTTTATACTAATTTTTAATTTTTGATAAGCTCATAATATGGAGTAGCTCGTTATTATTATTTTTGCAGCAAGCTATATCTGTAAAGTGAAGCTATCTTGAATAAATAATAAATTAAGGTAAATGATAAAATATTTATTTTTATCATAATTATATAAGAGGAAATTTATAATGAATAAAAAAGCGGAAAGTTTTAAAGCTTATTTAGAAAATGCTAAGGTAGAAGCATTTGCTATTGAAGAGATTGCCGATGATGCGTTGAATACTGTTGTATTTCGCTCTCATTTTGATATTGGGGGAAATCAATTACCAACTATCGTCATTTTAGATGATTCTATTTATGCAATGATTCGTGTATTAATTGCACCAAAAGTGGAATCTGAAGAAGCAATCGCCAAAGTACGTGTTTTATTAAATGATTTCAATAAACAATATAAATCATTCAAATACTACCTAGATGATGACAATGCGATTGTCTTAGATACTTGCTTATTGACTGAGGGTGAAGCGATTAATGGTGATTTAGTTTATGCAATGTTTGAAGTATTAGTGAATCACTTAAATGACGCTTATAAAGAAATTATGAAATCAATTTGGAACTAATATTTTCATTTTGATTGGTTTAAATAAACCCTGTAAAGCATAAGTTTTACAGGGTATTTTTTATGTTTTTGTTCTCATTCCCCAAATAAAAATAGGAATAAAACTTAGCAATATAAGGGAGCCAATAATAACACTCTCCCAAGAAAAATATCGCCATAAGAAAATGAGATAGAATCCGACAATACTTGAACCAAAATAGTAGAAAGAGAGATATAAAGCGGAAGCTAAAGCTCTTGCTTGCTGTGCTTGCTTACCAACCCAACCACTCGCTAACGCATGAGTGGAGAAAAAACCAATACTACAAATTAATAAGGCGATAATGATTAAAGGTAAAGAAGATACAGTTAAGAGCAATACACCAATTAATAATATACACCACCCAAAAAACATTCCCCGTAACGAAGAGTAACGTTGTGTTAATTTCCCTGTTAAACTCGCAGCAAAGGTACCACTTAAGTAGCACAAAAAAAGTAACGAAATTTGTGTAGTAGAAAAAGAATAAGGCTCGTTAATCAGGCGTAAGCTGACGACGGAATAGAGGTTAATAAATACACCAAATCCGAGTCCGCCAATAAAATAGGTTCGCCATAATTTTGGATTACGGATATGACCACATAAATTTTTGCGTAGGTTATTAAATTGTAAGGTTTGTAGTTGAAAGTGTTGTTCTTTTGGTAGCCAATAAATAATTAGAAAGACACCAATTACGGCTAGAATGCCACAAAACAACATTGGAGTGTTAAGTTCAAAATGATCTGCTAAAAAACCACCTAATAATCGCCCTGAAATTCCCCCTAATGAATTTGCAGCAATATAGGTTCCCACAACCGAAGCAATAGAGCGTTGTTCAAATTCTTCACTAATATAGGCAATGGCAACAGCAGGTAGCCCACCTAAAGCAATCCCTTGTACGATGCGTAGAAAGATCCACATACTCACCGAATCTGCAAAATAGAGGAGGATACCAATTACTGCTGTAATACCAAGACTAAATTTCATCATTAAACGACGACCAAAACGATCAGCAAATAAAGCCCAAGGAATAAGACTTAAACTTAACCCTAGTGAGGTGCCTGCAAAAATCCAATTCGCTACCGCAATAGATACCTGATATTTTTGGGCAAAATCAGCCAAGATTGGTTGAGCTGAGTAGAGATTGCAAAAAACTAAAAAAGAGGAAAACGCTAAAGCAAAACTTGCTAAATAAAATGCTTTGGATTGCCGAGTAATCATGATTTTACATTAGGTTAAGACAGGAATTTTTCTATCTTATTCCTTTAACAATATTTTTACAATCTTTTATACACGGTACTGTAGTATTTCAACAGGATTACCGACACGTATCATTCCACTGTTTAGCGGAATAAGATTGATACCAAATAGTGGCGCTCCTTTTTCATTTGTATGGATTTTTTTTAACGTACGAAATGGCTCACATTTTGCTTCTAATTCCCCCGTTTTTAAGTTACGAGTGGTTAAAATGCAACGCTCACAAGGTTTAGTTTGTAAAAATTCTACCTCACCAATTTTAATTTTTTGCCAAGTTTCTTCTGCAAAAGCCTCTTTGCCACTAACAATTAGATTGCCTCGAAATTGATCAATGCTGATCGATGTAGGGCAGGCTTGCTGTACGGCAGCAAAAGAACTTTCGCTAACTAATAATAATGGATAACCATCTGCAAAAGAGACACTGTGTGCAGGAAAATGCTTAATAAAACGTTGATCTTTTTCGCCTAACCAACGTAATACGACTTCAATTTGCAGTTTTTCACTAAACCATTGATTAATCTCAGTAGGAGCAATAAATGACGGGAAGTGAGTTCCCCATACTTCGCATTCTTGTTGTTGGCTAAAATCTTGATAGCGTACAATAACTTTACTGCCATCACGGTGAAGAACCATTATGCCGTTTGCAATAGGATATGCCGAAAATTGATATAACCCACCATGCTTTCTAGCCGTAATAAAGGTTCCATTTGGATCAGTCAGCATAAATTCACGATCGAAACTTAAGCCATGTGGTTGCACATAGCTTTGTTGCGTGAAGCAAGGTTGAGCAGATTTTATTGGATAAAATGCAATTTTTTGTAATGTATTCATGTTGGGATAGCTCCTAGCATAATCTTGAATTAGATATTACTGTAACGTATTCAATTCGTAATAGAAATTGTTTTATACAAAATGTAATGAAATAGTAAAAATTAAATATTTAATAATATTCAACGATTAATAGTAATGAAAATAGATATTTAGATTTTGAATAGCATCAAATATGGGAGTTATTACTTTCTAGCTGCCTGTGCGGCAGTAAACTATTCGTTGATCTAATTCATCACGAGAAAAAATTTCTAAGCTGCCTATACGGCAGTAAACCTAATGTGATGAATTTCAGTACGGCTAGTTTGTTTTCTAAGCTGCCTATACGGCAGTAAACCTGCCTTAACATCACCATCAACGAAGCCATCATTTCTAAGCTGCCTATACGGCAGTAAACTGCGAAAGAATTTGGTTACGAAGATGTAGATTTTTCTAAGCTACCTACACGGCAGTAAACAAGAGTTTCCAGCTTCGATGATGAATAATCGATTTCTAAGCTACCTACACGGCAGTAAACAAACCAATGCACCGAAGTTTGCTGGGACAGCATTTCTAAGCTGCCTATACGGCAGTAAACTCGTTACGAGTATATGAAAATGATACTGACGATTTCTAAGCTGCCTATACGGCAGTAAACGCTGGCGAGTGTGGTTATTTTTACTCGCCGTTTTTCTAAGCTGCCTATACGGCAGTAAACTTGATGATTGCCCGCCGTTTCCAGTTTAGGGATTTCTAAGCTGCCTATACGGCAGTAAACTTTTGTGTTTTACAAAGTTAAAGGATCGATATTTTCTAAGCTGCCTATACGGCAGTAAACTGATTATCTTGATATTTTTTACTGTTTTTTGTTTTCTAAGCTGCCTATACGGCAGTAAACATTAAACGTCGCTTCAATGTCGCCTTTGTAATATTTCTAAGCTGCCTATACGGCAGTAAACTAGAGTAAAAACTCACTTTATCATAGATAAGACAAGGATTGTAAGGAAAAATATGTTAATTACCCTTTTTTTTGAAGAAAATAAAAAATAATAAAAATCAAAAAGTTATATTCTATAAAGAAAAAAGGGGGAGTAAAATTCTTATTTTGTGTATCACATTTACTGCCGTATAGGCAGCTTAGAAAAAAGAGCATAACGATTATTCCGTTTTCTTAGTGTTTACTGCCGTATAGGCAGCTTAGAAATAGTAGTTCTTGAGTAGTAAGCCAAGTTTCCATGTTTACTGCCGTATAGGCAGCTTAGAAAATTACCAAGACGTGGACGGTACAAACCCAGGTGTTTACTGCCGTATAGGCAGCTTAGAAAATAATGAGATGCACGTCATCATTTTGTATAAAGTTTACTGCCGTATAGGCAGCTTAGAAAGCAATGCGGGAAGTGGGTTGAGTGTAGGGCAAGTTTACTGCCGTATAGGCAGCTTAGAAAGAGCGGTGAAATTGATTAAAGAGGTATTTGCAGTTTACTGCCGTATAGGTAGCTTAGAAATTTTCTGATTTTGCCGTTTTCATCGACAACAGGTTTACTGCCGTATAGGCAGCTTAGAAATTATTTAAACCGCTTGCATACATAGACCTCTGGTTTACTGCCGTATAGGCAGCTTAGAAATTTATTCAAAAACGTATTGAGAAAAAGGATAAGTTTACTGCCGTATAGGCAGCTTAGAAATAAAATGCGACTGGTGTTGAGGTTACCCTCTTGTTTACTGCCGTATAGGCAGCTTAGAAAGTTTAGCCGGCAGCTTCTCAATCTGCAAGTTAGTTTACTGCCGTATAGACAGCTTAGAAAAATAAACCTTTCTTTATTAGAAAGTTCAACTGGTTTACTGCCGTGTAGGCAGCTTAGAAACGCATCTTTTTCCTTAAATTGTCGGATACCAGGTTTACTGCCGTATAGGCAGTTGAGAAAATTAGTTTCGCTGCAAAAATTTTTGTGTTTTGGTTTATTATTAGTCAGTAACCAGCAAATATTAATGCTGAAAATAAATAAGGATACTATTATAGTATCAAATTTAGTTACTAAAAACTTGATTGCACTATTCTGAGTAACTATAATTGATATCATTTTTGAGGAGGAATGAGTGGGAAAGTCAGAAAAATTATTAGAAAAATTAGCAAATGCAAAAAGCACATTTGTATGGTCTGATTTAGTAACTTTACTTGCTCAGTTGGGATATGAGAAGAAAGAAATGGCGGGTTCTCGAGTACGTTTTTATCATGCAGAATTGAACCATTTAATTTTATTACATAAACCACACCCTGAAAATTATATTAAAGGTGGAGCTTTAAAATCCGTCAAAGAAAGTTTAAAAGGAGTAAGTTTACTATGACATATTTAAAATATAAAGGTTATGTTGGCACAATAGAGGCTGATTTAGAAAATAATGTACTATTTGGTAAGTTAGCCTATTTACGTGATTTAGTAACTTATGAAGCAGAAACATTGCCTGAATTAGAGAAAGAATTTCGAACTTCAGTAGATATGTATTTGCAAGATTGTGAAGCGTTAGGGAGAGTACCTGATAAACCATTTAAGGGTGTTTTCAATGTTCGTATTAGTGAGGAACTACACCGTAATGCTGTGTTAGCTGCAGGAGAGTTAAGCTTAAATGCCTTTGTTGGTGAAGCGATTCGAGAAAAAGTAGAACGTAGTGGTATAAAATTATAAAGTTTTTTATTGCTTTGGTATCAGAATCAGAATTTTATACTCTTTTTTCTTTATAGAATATAACTTTTTGATTTTTATTATTTTTTATTTTCTTCTAAAAAAAGGGTTATTAACATATTTTTCCTTACAATCCTTGTCTTATCTATGATAAAGTGAGTTTTTACTCTAGTTTACTGCTGTATAGGCAGCTTAGAAAATTCTGATATCCACTTAGACCAACTGTTAGAAGTTTACTGCTGTATAGGCAGCTTAGAAAGAGTTAACTAAATTTATCGTCGGCGCAAAAGAGTTTACTGCTGTATAGGCAGCTTAGAAAACAAACGCAATTTACTGGTGATGTTGATATTGGTTTACTGCTGTATAGGCAGCTTAGAAATCGCTTCTTAAATGCTCTGCCATATCAAAATCGTTTACTGCTGTATAGGCAGCTTAGAAATGCAGAAAGAGTAAGTAAATATATTTATCATCGTTTACTGCTGTATAGGCAGCTTAGAAATGACGATAGATCTAGGGATTTAGATAATTTAAGTTTACTGCTGTATAGGCAGCTTAGAAATTCCTTCATTCTATTTAGGCTTAATGAGATTTGTTTACTGCTGTATAGGCAGCTTAGAAAGTAACATTAATTTCTTTCGCTTTTACCCCTTTGTTTACTGCTGTATAGGCAGCTTAGAAAAGGTGCCGATCCAACGGCATTAGTTTCGCAAAGTTTACTGCTGTATAGGCAGCTTAGAAAAACCACAATGACACCAAATGGCGCATTACCGTGTTTACTGCTGTATAGGCAGCTTAGAAAACTTCTCATTGCGCAATAAAAATGCCATTTGAGTTTACTGCTGTATAGGCAGCTTAGAAACGAATGACCCTAATAGATTTTGTGAGCCTAATGTTTACTGCTGTATAGGCAGCTTAGAAAATAGAACTGGAATTGACGAATACCCCACAAGCGTTTACTGCTGTATAGGCAGCTTAGAAACCTAGAAGCTAAGGATAGGCTGTGGCTACTAAGTTTACTGCTGTATAGGCAGCTTAGAAATAAGAGAGGTGGACGGAAAATCAAGGGCAGCGGTTTACTGCTGTATAGGCAGCTTAGAAATGAATTTATAACCCCGCTTACCGTATAAAGCTGTTTACTGCCGTGTAGGTAGCTTAGAAAAGAAAATTACGAGGGAGAGACGTTGCAGCCCTGTTTACTGCCGTGTAGGTAGCTTAGAAAAGAAAATTACGAGGGAGAGACGTTGCAGCCCTGTTTACTGCCGTGTAGGTAGCTTAGAAATTTTAATGGGCAAGTACCGAATGCGTCTTGTCGTTTACTGCCGTATAGGTAGCTTAGAAATTCCGCATTATTGCGTTGCATTTCCCACATCGGTTTACTGCCGTATAGGTAGCTTAGAAATACAGATAAAATAAAAGAAAATCACCGTTCTTGTTTACTGCCGTATAGGCAGCTTAGAAAACCGCACTATCACCATGACGCTTTCCACTTTTGTTTACTGCCGTATAGGTAGCTTAGAAAAGGTGCCGATCCAACAGCATTAGTTTCACAAAGTTTACTGCCGTATAGGCAGCTTAGAAAGTTACACGTTACCGCCCAAGCCTGGAAACTTTGTTTACTGCCGCATAGGTAGCTTAGAAATTAAATATAAGTTCAAATAAACGATTAAAATCGTTTACTGCCACACAGGTAGTTAGGGATTTATTATTATCAATAGATTAATGTGTATTTAAAGGAAATGATTTCAATAATACGGTTTTACGAGTCGAATAGGGGCTGGAACTAATTTAATTAGTTGATGATTGTAGAATAGTTAATTTTTTATTTATTTAAAAAAGTGGCTTAAAGTCTTGAGTTATAAACTTTGAAGCCACTTTTTAATAAGGATTTATCTATAAATATTATTTATATTTTTTATGATAATCGTTGCGAATAGTGAGCAATGCTTTAGCTTTTTCTTTTGCTTGTTCAAGCTCACCTTTGGCTGCAAGTGCAGATGTTTCATCGATCACGGCGATAAATTGCTGCATACCTTGTTGATAATCTTTAAATTCTGCACTTTCTTTCCCTTTTTTCGCTAAGCTTCCTGGGACAAGTTCTAGAGAGCGTTGTGCAGCAGCTTTTAATTCACTTAAATGTTTTTGCATTGTTTCTGCATTATCTGCTTTTAGAACTGGTCCGATATTGTCTTTAAAATAGACCATTTCTTTAGC
Source organism: Gallibacterium trehalosifermentans (assembly GCF_042433055.1). Lineage (NCBI taxonomy): Bacteria > Pseudomonadati > Pseudomonadota > Gammaproteobacteria > Pasteurellales > Pasteurellaceae > Gallibacterium > Gallibacterium trehalosifermentans. The sequence continues at coordinate 542,406 of NZ_JBHLWB010000001.1, read as the reverse complement.
GACAGTATCAGCAAAAGTTAACGTACTAAAAGCAACTAAGCTACTTAATAAAACCGTTTTAATTAGCGATTTTGTTTTCATTCTCACTCCTTTATTTAATAAATAATAACGTTATGGTTATTTCGCATAATAATTTGCCAGTTTAAGGTTAAACTTGACGGTAATAACTATAACGATTGATTAACGATTTTGCTAATTATTTTTTCAATATTTTTTAACCCATTTAAACGTGTTTCACTTAATCGTTGATCGATTTTTAGCTGTTGTAATAGCGCGGCAATGCTAAAACTCCGCAATTTTTCAGTACTGGCTTCATTGATAGCCGTTTGTAGAATGAAAAGAATACCATTTAAAATTCGCGCATCACTATACGCAATACAGTGCCATTGTTGTTCTTGATAGGATAATTTAAACCATAATTGGCTTTCACACCCCTCGATTAAAGGGAGTGTTGCGAGAATATGCGCTTCTGGTTTTGCTAGTTGTTTTGCCAATAAAATTAGTTGGCGATAACGTTGTTCCCAACTTTGACATTGCGCAAAAAGTGATTCAATCTCAGCGAAAGTCATTTACTCCTCCAATAAAGTCAGTGCGTTGTTTAATGCGTGAAAAAACAAATTGAGATCATGCTGATTATTGTATGGTGCGAGTGATAAGCGTAAAGTACCACGTTGTTGTAAAAAATGGAGATAAGGTTGTGCGCAATGCTGTCCAGTGCGTAAAGCGATCTGTTGTTCGCTTAACAGTGTTGCTAAATCACTATTATCAATATCAGTAAAGATAAAACTAATAATATGGCTTTCGGAAGCGCTAAATAATTTACAACCATAGTACTGGGATAATCGTTGACGGCATTGTTCGGCTAGTTGTTGTGTATGTTGCATTAATTGATGAAAATCATACTGTTGTAACCATTGTAAGACTGCACCGAACCCGATAACCGCCGCAATATTAGGGGTACCTGCTTCCAAACGATAAGGTAATTCTTGAAAAGTAGAATATTGATCTGTTACCTGTTGAACCATTTTGCCACCAAAAAAGAGTGGTGTGAGTTGTTGTAACGCCGATTTTTTTCCTGCTAATACACCCAATCCAGTCGGTCCGAATAATTTATGTGCAGAAAATGCCAAAAAATCCACATCTAACTGCTGTAAAGCAATCGATTGATGTAAAACAGCTTGTGCTGCATCAACGATAATCAATGCTTGAGGTGCTAATTGGCGGATTAAAGCAGAGCATTGTTCTATCGGTTGGCGATAACCAGTTACATTGGAAACAAAATTTAATGCCACAATTTTTGTTTTACTAGATAGTGCAGCAGTTAAAGCCGCTAAATCAATTTGGTAATCTGCCTGTAAAGGGAGTACAGTCAAGGTTAAATTGTGTTGTAATGCAAGTTGTTGCCACACAACAAAATTAGCATGATGTTCTGCCGAGGAGAGGATAATTTGATCGCCTGTGTGTAATAAATGAGCTAATCCATAGGCAATACTATTAATACTATGGGTTGTACCTGATGTCCAAACAATACAGCTTTCATCTTCTGCCTGAATAAATTGTGCTACCTGTTGGCGAGCTTGCTCAAATAATTGTGTTTGCTGCCAATCATATTGACTGCGATGCACTGAACCTGCGGAACAGTAAAATTGTGTTGTCGCCTCAATGAGTGCATTGGGGCGCAATGTGGTTGCAGCAGAGTCCAAATACACGGCAGTGGGGTGTTGTTGGAAGAAAGGAAATGCTGCGCGAAAATGGTCAGGATCAAAACTTAGCATAAATGAATTTAGCGACAGAGTGAATTACAAGGAATACCATCATGATTGCCATCGAGGTAATTTGCGGCACATTGCTGGAAAAAACGTGTTGCTTCCTCGCAAGAAGAAAAACTTTTGCAAGAACGTTTAGTACGACAAGTTGTACTGGTGGTTTTGCTTGGTTTTGGCAAGGCTAATAAAGGCGCTGATGGATTTTTGGCAAGTGGGGCGGACGGATTTTTAGCGTGTTTGCGCCAATTACTCGGGTAAATTGGATCGCTATCTTGCCATAGACCACGGCGTTGTTGGCGAGCATCATTTTCAGCCTGTAGATATTGATTATCGTGCATATATTCACGATAAGCCCAAGCTAATCCTTGTTGCACCATCGTTAAGTTAATATTTTTACCAGCAGAATCAAATACTTGTCCAACAACACGCCCATATTGGTCATATTGGCTTGATTGAATATTGACATTTTTCTTAAAGATGAGTTGTGATAGGCGTTGACGTGCACGATCGCCATAAGGTTGTTTTTTTTCTGGTGCGTCGACTTGTGCTAAACGCACTTTAATCTGTTTGTTGGTTGCTAATAGGCAAGTAAAGGTATCACCATCGCTAACACTAACAACTCGACAAGAAATTGTCCGTGCAGCGAAGCTATTAGCCACAAGTAAGGTAAATAAACAAGCGATAAAAATCTTTTTCATTGGTAATTAAATTAATTTTAAAAATGTAACATTGATCACAAAATAAGAGTAAAATAAGCCCAATATTATTACATATTTCTGTTAATGATGTTTTATAAAATTGTCGCTTTATTTCGTTCACTCGCTATTTTATATGCAATGTTATATCTTGGGGAGGGGATCAACTACCTCTTCCCTATTGGAATTCCAGCAAGTATCTGGGGATTGTTACTGTTATTTGCTTGTTTAGTATTTAAGTTAATTAAAGAAGAATGGGTGATGCCGAGTGGAGCATTGCTGATACGTTATATGTCAGTCCTTTTTATTCCACTAAGTGTAGGCATTATTGATTATTTTGATTTATTAACAAAACAAGCGCTTTTATTATTGATCCCAACTATGATTAGTACTTGTTTGGTACTGGTGTTTACGGCATTGTTAGCGGATTATCTCTTTTCCTATAATTCATTTAGTAAATTACGCAAAAAAGCCAAAAAGCGTAATTTAAGAGGTGCAAAATGATTTATCTCTATTGTGTAATGACAATTTCCGCTTTTTATCTTGCCATCGCAATTAATAAAAGACTTAAATCATTAGTTTTCAACTCATTTGTGATTACACTATGTTTATTGATTGCTATTTTACTGATTTTCCGCATTCCCTATCATGATTATATTGAGGGGAATAAACCGTTAAGTGCATTATTAGGTCCGTCGATAGTTGCCTTAGCATTACCACTATATGAACAACTAAAACAGATTAAGCAATATTGGCGTAGTATTCTGTTTATTACCACAATTTCTTCTGCATTTGCCATGTTGAGTGGTTCATTCATCGCTTATTTATTAGGGGCTGATGAACGTATTATGGCAACTATTTTTGCTAAATCGATTACCACGCCATTAGCTATGGCAGTCTCTGGAACAATTAGTGGTGTCCCGACAATAACAGTTGTATTAGTCATTATCGCAGGATTAATCGGATCGATATTTGGTTATACGATTATTAAATTATTGAAAGTGAAAAATAGTGAAGCCGCTGGATTAGCTATTGGCACAGCATCACACGCACTTGGTACAGCAGCTTGCATGGAAATTGATAAAAAAGCAGGAACATACAGTTCTATTGCGCTTGTTCTATGTGGCGTGATTACCTCATTGATCGCCCCTTTATTGTTCGATCTTTTATTAATTATTAGTAAGATTTTTTAGTTACTTTTCCACATATCAATATGTGGAAGATTATCTTCAAGATAAACTTCTGAGGTTGTAACAAAACCGAATTGCGCATAAAACGCTTGTAGATAGTGTTGTGCTTGAATACTGATAGGTAGATTAGGAAACATTTGCTGAATAAAATCAAGAATATGCGTTAATAATTGTTTGGCAATACCATAACCACGATATGGCGTAATAACCAACACGCGACCAAAATGCACGATATTTTGGTCGAGATAGATTCTGGCATAAGCGACTAATTTTTGTTCATCTGTTAGCCATAAATGCGTCGCACTCAGATCAATGTTATCCACTTCTTGATAAGGGCATTGCTGTTCTACCACAAATACCGCTGTTCTCGCTTGATAAATTTGAAAGAGTTCATGTGTAGTGAGCTGAGCAAACTTCTTACAATGTAACTGCATAAATATCCCTTGTTACTTTACTGCAATAAACGGAAAGAAAAAGATCATTGTAGATTCATACTGATTTTGTGCTTTTAGCATAAGCCAATCAACATGATGCTGATTTTTAGCGTAACTGATTAAATAATTTTATCGGTTTTTTCGATAAACCAAGCAGCGATTGCCATAATAATCACTAAACCTAATAAAATCCAAGTTTGTGGCGTCCAACTATGCCATAAACCATAGCCATAACCAAATGAGATTGGACCACAGGCAGCTAATAAATAACCTCCTGATTGGACAATACCTGATAATCTTGCCGTATTTGTCGGCGAGGTCGTTTTCACTGATAACATGGTTAATAAATAAGGGAATAGTGCACCACCAGCTAATCCAGTAAAAATATTCACCAGTAACCAATAGGTAAAACTGTTGTAATCCAGTAACATCATTGCAATTCCAATAAAGGAAATTCCCATAAAGCTAGCAATCACTAATTGTCGTTTTTCTTTAGACCAGTGAATAAATGCAGAAGGTAAAAACATCATTAAGGGAATAGTTACGAGCATATAAATGCCTAATAGATAGCCAGTAGTGCTGGCAGATAGACCTGCTTGTTGTCCCATCGTTGGCAGCCATGCCAAAGTCGTATAGAAATAAAGGGATTGAATACCGCCAAAGATGACTAAACACCACGTATATTTATTTTTGAATAATGAAGTTTGTGCGACTTGGTTTTGTGGTTTTTCTAAATAGTGATTATGTTTAACATTAGGTAACCAAATCAATAACGCAATCAGTAGCATTGCTGATAATACCAAGATCATCGTTTGCCAATTACTCATTTCAGTAATAGGAATCGCCAGTGATGAACCGATAATAGTTGAAAACGTCATTGCCAACGAATATAAAGAGGTCAATTTTCCAATGCGATTTGGACTATTTGCCATAATGACACTCGGTAGTAAAACGTTTAATACAGCAATGCCGATCCCAATAACGATAGTGCCAGCAACAAGCAATGGAAGAGAAAAAACTCGTATTGTTGAGCCAATAAACATAAACACTAAAACGATGGCAAATAATTTTTCCACTCCCAAGAGTTGACCTAAACGGGTAGCAAAAGGCGAAACTAAAGTAAACATTAATAAAGGTAAGGTGGTTAAAATGCCTAATGCGCTAATCGGAATAGCAAATTCAGTGGCAATTTCATGCAGGATTGGCGGAATTGCAGTAAAAGGTACACGTAGTACAACACCGATCATCATGATGCCAAGAATTAAAAACGTTTGGTTTTGTTTTTTCATTTTTTATTTTTGTAATTGATTACTGCAGTGGGAAATTAATTAACACATAAACAATACACCCTCTAAAAAGAGATAGGTGTTTGTTGATAAAGTCAAATTTATTAATTTTAGGTTCAACTTGAGGTTTAGATTTCGCCCTAAAGGGCGACCCACTATTATTCGCAAGTTCGCTCAGCTTACTTGCTCACCCTACGGGTCGCTGCAAGCAGCGCTCAAAAAGCAATGCTTTTTGTTATTGCTCGTGCAAAGAAAAGTGGGCAAAAAAAAGCACGCCCTAGTGCCTTGCTGTTTCCTCATTCCGTCAAGATTTTCCGAGCGGCAAAAAACTGATATTTTTCTGCGAAAAATTAGACGTTTTTTGCCTGAAAATCTTTCCTGCATTCGGGCAAAGCACAAGGGAACCTATTGAGCATTTTATGAAGATCTTACTTAACTCTAAATTTTTCAACAGTCTGACACCCTCTAAAAAGAGGGTGCATCGCATTAAATAACCAGAGAATAAATAAATTATTCAGCTGCTTTTAATTGTTGATAGTAGTTTTCGTAGTATTGAATTGCATCACCAACATCATCTTGCCAATAACTGTTGTTAAGCACATCTGCTGGTGGGTAAATGCTTGGATCTTCAGTAATTTCTTTTGGCAATAATGCTTTAGATTTTAAGTTAGTTGTTGGATACCCAATTTCTGTTGCCAAGCGCGCTGCAACCTTTTCGCTTAATAAATAGTTAATAAGTTTATGGGCTGCATCTGGGTTTTTAGCAGTTTTTGGAATTGCTAACGTATCAACCCATAATACTGGACCTTCTTTTGGATAAACTGCATTAACTGGCGCACCTTCTTTTTTCGCAATACGCACAGAACCATTCCATAATTGACCTAATTCCACTTCACCCGCAATAAAAGAGTTTGCAGGGTTGTCAGAAGTGAATGCCAATACATTTGGACGTAATTTTAATAGCTCTTCATATGCTTTTTTGATAACCGCAGGATCTTTGGTATTTGGATCTTCGCCAAGTTTTAATAATGCAATATTAAATACTTCACGTGCATCATCTAATAATTGCACTTTTCCTTTAAACTCAGGTTTCCAAAGGTCTGCCCAAGAGTTAAATTGATCAGCTTTGTAGGTATCTGTATTGAAAACAATTTCTGGCGCACCTAAAAGTTGAGGAAGAGAGTATTTATTACCTGGATCATAAGGCTTATTCAACATATCTGGGTCGAGATCTTTAATCACCGGCAATTTACTATGATCTAACGGTAATAACATACCTTCTTTAGCCATTTTTGACACAAAGTAGTTTGATGGTGCAATAACATCATAAGTTGCACTATCACCTAATGTTTTCAATTTAGCATACATAGTCTCATTTGATTCAAGACTAGATACGTTTACTTTAATACCAGTTTCTTTGGTAAAATCGTCCAATAAACCGTCAGGTACATATTCTGTCCAAGTATAAAGATAAACGGTGTCTCCCTCTGCGTGAGCAGCCGCATGAATACCAAGAGCAAGCGTACTAATACCTAATAAAGTAGTGATTTTTTTCACAAAATTCTCCGTTATAGTTAATTAAAGCCATAGCTCGACCAAAGCCAAGCGGATATAAAAATCAAAATGATTTTTTATGGTACTTGTTGATAATACAGGTGTTAAACAGATATATCATACAAGACGAACCATTGTATAAAGTGTTGCTCAATAAGGCAACAATTAATCTGTAATTAGGAAATTTTATATGAGAGGATTTTTGAAAATGGACTATCTCGTTAACGCCATCGTTATCAAGATAGTCCACAAGATACTATTTAGATAAGGTTATTGCGCCTTATCTTTCCTACCAATCATTTGACTTAATATCACCAAAATGAGTGAGAAAATAATCATAATGGTTGCTAACGCATTCACTTCTGGTGTTACGCCAGTTTTTACGAGAGAGAAGATTTTCAGCGGTAACACTTCATAACTAACTCCCGTAACGAATGAGGAAACGACCACATCATCTAATGAAATGGTGAAACTTAATAGCCAACTGGAAATAATGGCTGGTAATGCTAATGGCACAATAATTTTACGTAAAATCGTAGTTTCACTTGCGCCAAGATCACGTGCAGCTTCTAACATTTTGACATCAAAACCTTTTAAGCGTGAGAATACGGCAACAACCACATACGGCAAACAGAACGTAACGTGGGCAAAAAGTAATGACCAAAAGCCTAATGAAATACCAACTAACATAAATAACGCTAAGAGCGAAACCGCCATCACAATATCAGGCGACATCATCACAATAAACAGCATTCCACCAACAAATTTTTTGCCTTTAAATTGGTAGCGATATAATGCAATCGCCGTTAATAGACCGATTAAAGTAGCAACGGTTGCGGCAAAAAATGCAATCGTAATGGAATGAAATGCTGCTTGTAATAACGTATTATTATTGGCTAAACGTTCATACCAGTTAAGACTAAATCCTTTCCAAGAAAGCCCATAACGGTCTAAGTTGAAAGAATTAATCACCAGAATAACAATCGGGATATATAGGTAGGCATAAACCAAAAATAAAAAAAGATTTCGTAGTGTCTTGCGCATTATTCCAACTCCGATTTCTTGTTAAACAATTTACCTGCACGGTAGTAAATGAATAATAGAAGTGCCATTAAAATAGTTAATGCAATACTGATAGATGAACCAAATGGCCAGTTACGTGCAATTAAGAATTCACTCTTAATCACGTTACCAACTAATAGCACTTTTGCGCCACCGAGTAAATCGGCTACATAGAACATTCCCATTGCTGGTAAAAGCACTAATAAACAGCCTGCAATAATTCCAGGCATGGTTAATGGAATAATAATTTTTACAAAACGTTGGAACGCATTGGCACCAAGATCTTTGGCTGCTTCTAATAAACGTTGGTCTAACTTTTCAATAGAAGAGTAAAGTGGAAGAATCATAAATGGTAGTAAGATATAAACTAAGCCGATGATTACCGCGACTTCAGTGTTCAAGATCCGAATAGGTTCATTAATAATACCTAACCATAACAAAGTATTGTTTAATACTCCTTTTACGCCTAAGAAAATTTTCATGCCATAAATACGAATCAACGAGTTTGTCCAGAATGGTAAAATGACCAAAAAGAGCATAATTGGACGAAACGCAGGGCGCATTTTGGCAATCATAAAGGCAAAGGGATAGCCGATAACCAGACAAATAATGGTGGCAATTCCTGACATAGAAAGAGAATTCCACAATACTTGTGCATATAACGGTTCGATTAGACGTTTATAACTATCTAGTGAAAAAGTAAATTCCACCAAATTACTGCTATCTCGAGTTAAGAAACTTGTAATCAGTACCAATAGATTTGGCACTAATACAAAAAAGATTAGCCATGCAAAGATGATGGCGACAGTAAAATTTTGAAATTTACGCGTTGTTATCTTCATCATCGTCAAGTACCACTTCCCAGCTTTCAACCCAAGTTATTGCGACTTTTTGATTTAAAGAGTGATCGACATCAGGATCATCTTCATTGAAAAATTCACTTACCAGTACCCGCTTACCACATTCTAACTGTATTGTTGACTCTAAGGTCATACCTTTATAGTTACGTTCACAAACATAACCGATTAATCCTTCGTGTATTTCTTTATCATGTACTTCTTCAATGCGGATATCTTCAGGGCGAAGTAATACTTTTAATTTTTGCCCTTCCGTAACAGGACGAGTTACATAAATGTCGCAGATACGCCCTTCAACATTGGCTTGCACCCGTTTTTCATCAATACGTTGTAGAACCGTCGCATCGAAAATATTAATTTCACCAATAAATTTCGCTACGAATAAACTTTTCGGATCTTCATAAATTTCACGAGGCGTACCGTCTTGTTCAATTTTACCTTGACGTAACACAATAATACGATCTGACATCGTTAATGCCTCTTCTTGATCATGTGTAACGAAAATAAAGGTAATGCCAAGCTGACGTTGTAAAGCTTTTAATTCATTCTGCATTTGCTGACGAAGTTTATAATCTAATGCAGAAAGGGATTCGTCCAGTAAAAGAACTTTTGGTTTATTCACTACCGCACGAGCAATCGCAACACGCTGTTGTTGACCGCCAGAAAGTTGTGCTGGTTTACGATCTGCAAACTCTTCTAGTTGTACCATTTTTAATGCTTCCAGCACACGAGGTTTGATTTCCTCATTAGGTACTTTTTGCATACGTAAACCAAAGGCGACATTTTCAAAAATGGTCATATGTGGGAAAAGTGCATAGCTTTGGAATACTGTATTGATATTACGTTGCTCAGCTGGAATCGATGTAATATCTTGTCCATCAAGAATAATGCGTCCGGCATTAACTTCTTCAAAACCAGCAATTAAGCGTAAAATAGTGGTTTTACCACAGCCAGATGGCCCTAAAATCGTTAAAAATTCACCATTATTGATCGTTAAATTAACATCTTTAATGATCGTTTTTCCATCATAAGATTTAGTAACAGATTGCAACTCAATAATTGGCTTTTGTTGTACTGGATTTTCCACTAGCTTTATTTTCCCTCCTAAGTCGATAGGCTAAATACCCACGAGAATTACATCTACAAGAAAAGCGCAATGATATAGCGATCTTTCCATAATTAAAAGCCTAGATTGAAAATTTTTTACTTATCTTAAATAACTATCCTACATCTACTAATCTCTTTAGTAGAGAATTTCCCCAAGGCGTTGACTTATATCATATTATTAAACGGTGGGTATGATAACATCTTGGTTCTAAATCACGAGAGTATTTTTAGCAAAATAATGGAAAATTAAATGTACCCAGAAGAAACCTTGCGAGACGGATTATTAGATCGTTTTTTAAATTATATTAGTTTTGATACGCAATCAAAAGCAGGCGTAAAACATTCACCTAGTAGTCGAGGTCAGTGGCTATTAGCAGGGTATTTATGTGATGAATTGAAAAGCTTAGGGCTTGTTCAAGTGGAAATGAATGCACAAGGTATAGTAACCGCATTCCTCCCCTCAAATATTCCCAATAACCGCACGACGATAGGATTTATTGCTCATCTAGACACCCACCCAAGTGTTAAAGGTAAAGATATTAAACCCGAAGTCATTAGCCTGTATCGAGGCGGTGATATTGCCTTGGGGTTAGGAGAGGAATTTATTAGCCCAGTAACCTCACCATTTTTACAAAAATTAGTTGGGCATAGCCTAATTGTTACTGATGGTACAACGCTATTAGGGGCAGATAATAAAGCAGGTATTGCGGAAATTATGACTGCATTGGCAACGATTGTGAGTTACCGATTGCCTAGAGTGAATATTCGAGTTGCTTTTACGCCTGATGAAGAAATTGGGGCGGGAATGCAATATTTCCCTTTACAGCAATTTGCTTGTGATTGGGCGTATACTGTTGATGGTGGGGGCTTAGGCGAAATCGAGTATGAAAATTTCAATGCCGCTACGGCAACTATTACCATTAAAGGTAGAGCGATCCATTTAGGGCAAGCAAAAGATAAATTAATCAACGCATTAGCATTAGCTTGTGATTTCCAGCAATTACTGCCATCTGATGAAGTGCCTGAGAAAACAGCAGATCGACAAGGATTTTTCCACTTAAATAGTATCACTGGCGATATTGAATGCTGCGAAATGAAATACCTGATTCGTGATTTTAGCGAAGAGGGATTTGCACAACGTAAAGCCTTGTTGTTACAGAAAGTAGAAGAATTTACGCAGAGTCGCCAATTAGCAGAGCATGTTAGCATTTCGATTGAGGATAGCTATCGTAATATGCGCAGTGTTGTAGAAAACGTCCCGCAAAGTGTACAAGTGGCGGAGCAAGCGATGAAAAATTGTGGCATTGTGCCAAAACGAAAAATTATCCGAGGTGGGACAGATGGGGCATGGTTAGCGGCAAATGGCATTGCGTGTCCAAATTTATTTACGGGTGGTTATAATTTTCATAGTAAGTATGAGTTAGCCAGTGTAGATGAAATGCAGCAAGCGACGAAGACAATTATTGAAATTGCTAAGTTAGCGAGGCGGTAGGGTATTTGTTTGTTTTTTATAAATACTTTTTATTATATTTTTAATTAGATTTAGATTTAGATTTAGATTTAGATTTAGATTTAGATTTAGATTTAGATTTAGATTTAGATTTAGATTTAGATTTAGATTTAGATTTAGGTTTCGCCCTAAAGGGCGACCTACTTTTTTTTGCTTGTGCAAAGAAAAGTAGGCAAAAAAAAGCACACCCTAGTGCCTTGCTATTTCCTCATTCCGTCAAGATTTTTCGAGCGACAAAAAACTGATATTTTTCTTCGCACAGCTCATAAAAATTAGACGTTTTTTGTCTAAAAATCTTTCCTGCATTCGGGCAAGACACAAGGGAACCTTTTCTTTTTCGTTAATTTTTTGTACGAGCAGAACAAAAAGCGATAGCTTTTTGAGCGCTGCTTGCAGCGACCCGTAGGGTAAGCAAGTGATCTGAGCTAACTTGTGAATAAAATGAGGTCGCCCTTTAGGGCGAAACCTAAAACCAAAAACCAACCCCAAACCTAAATCCGCTTCCCAAAAACAAAAAATCAAGTATCATAAACCGCTTTGACAAATTGAAATGAAAATAAGGATTAAGCGATGTGGGCAGATATTTTACTCAACTATAGTGTGTTTATTTTAGAAGTGATCACCCTTGTAGTCATTATTGCAGTGATTTTTGGGGTGATTTTTACATTAAAACAGAAAAATCAGCATAAAACGGGCGAGTTACGCATTACCAATTTAAATGAACAATATAAAGATCAACAACAAGTATTAAAAGAGTTTCGTTTAGATGAACAACAAGCGAAGCAGCTTGCTAAAAGCCGTAAAAAACAAGAAAAAGCAGAGGAAAAAGCGGCGAAGAAAAAAGCGAAACAACAGGAAAACGGTACCGTAGAACAGAGCGAAGCCGATCTTTTTGCCCAACAAAAGCCTTGTTTATTTGTATTAGATTTTCATGGTGATATTCAAGCGAGTGCGACCAACGCATTGCGTGAAGAATTAAATGCGATTTTAGCGGTGGCACGTCCAGAAAAAGACGAAGTATTATTACGTTTAGAAAGCCCTGGTGGTGTGGTACATGGTTATGGTTTTGCTGCCTCACAATTACAACGTTTACGCGATCGAGGCATTTCACTGACCGTTGCTGTGGATAAAGTAGCGGCAAGTGGCGGTTATATGATGGCGTGTGTGGCAGATAAAATTGTGGCGGCGCCTTTTGCTATTCTCGGATCGATTGGTGTCGTAGCGCAAGTACCGAATATTCATCGTTTGTTAAAGAAACATGATGTCGATGTTGATGTAATGACGGCAGGGGAATATAAACGTACCGTTACGATGCTGGGTGAAAATACCGAAAAAGGAAAACAAAAATTCCAACAAGAATTGGAAGAAACCCATCAACTGTTTAAGCAGTTTGTCGCCGAACATCGTCCGCAAGTAGCGATTGAGCAAGTGGCAACAGGGGAACATTGGTTTGGAAAACAGGCATTATCGCTTGCCTTAGTTGATGACATTAAAACCAGTGATGATGTGATTTTACAGGCATTAGCGGAGAAAGATGTGTTACAAGTGAAATATTGCATGAAAAAATCACTGGCACAAAAATTAGGTAAACAAGCAGAAGAAAGTGCGGCTAATGTGGTAGAAAAAGCATTTTATCAACAACGTAATTTATTTTTCTGATGAAAAAGAGAAAAAAATGCTAGATACATTAAATTTAACTCACGAACAGCAGCAACAAGCGGTGGAAAAAATTCAACAGTTGATGCAGCAAGGTATTAATAGTGGCGAAGCGATTCGTTTCGTCGCCGAAGCGTTACGCCAACAAGCAAAATCACAACAAGATAAGCAGATGGTCGATAAAGCTAATTTCAAGAACAGGGCTATATAAGATAGTTAATGGGTTCCTTGAGTTAATAATGTGGTAAAAGTTAATGGATAACTTTGTTTAATACACTGAGGCAATAACGTATGTTTGCAGTCATTCTAAAAAAAGTCATTGAAGCCGCCATTTTACCGCCATTTAATCTGATTTTATTTGGTTTATTGGCGTTTATTTTGCTATTTACCCGCTGGCAAAAAACAGCCAAAACGTTATTAGCGGGTTCATTATTACTCGCTTATCTCATCAGTACCCCTTTCTTTTCTGATTTATTGCTGCGTCATATTGCGTTAGAGCGACCAAATCCAGCGATTTACACACAAGGACAAGTGATAGTGGTATTAGGCGGTGGCTTGCGTTATAGCGATTACCCAGAATCTTATTCCACAACAGCGGCATTACCATTAGAGAGAATGCGTTATGCGGTCTATTTACAGCAAAAAACAGGCTTGCCGATTGCCATTAGTGGCGGGGTGGATAATGAAGCCAAGGTGATGGGGAGTGAATTACAACGCTTTTTTCAAATTGAAGCCGCATGGCTTGATAATAAATCCAACACGACGGAACAAAATGCGATCTATTTGCGTAAATTGTTTGATCAAACAGCAGCGGGAAAAGCGATTCAGCGCGTGATTTTAGTAACCAATGAATGGCATATGCGACGCGCAGTTGCGGCATTCCAGCGTCAAGGGTTTGACGTCTTGCCTGCACCAACCTTGAGTCAGCGCGCCTCAAGTAGTGGATTACTTAACTTTATTCCCCAACCTGTCAGTTTCTATCAATCGGGATTGGTATTGCGTGAATGGTTAGGGCTGTTGCGAGATAAATTGATTGGGTTATAAATTTAGTCTGAATATTGCATAGCTTAATGACAAAAAAAACTCTATAATCAGCGAGTTACCTTGTAACTGCAATAAAAATGTGAATGTTTTGCGCCTAAAATTTAGGCTAATTTGTGAGGTTCATTATGCGCTACCAAAAACTGGATAACCAAGAAACGCAGTGGAAATGGCTTTATTTAACACGCAAAGCACGTGAGGGTGTAAACATAACACGTTATTTAGAGCAGAGCATGGCAGAAGATAAAATTCAACAACTCACAAAATTAGAACACCAGACGGAAGCGGTGAAACAATGGATTGAAAATCATATGTCGCCTGATTTAGTGGTGAAATTAGATCAGGCAATCCGCGCCAAACGGAAACGCTTTTTTAATGCAGAAAAACAAACCACTAAGAAAAAATCAATCGATCTGGATTATGCCGTTTGGCATCGCCTTTCCCGCTATTCTCGTAAAATGAAAATGACCTTGTCGCAAACCATTATGTATATGATTGATGAGCAAGAAAGCAAGGTCTTATATGAATCGCAAATTCAAGCGATGAAGAAAAATCTCAAAGATCTTCTAAAATAAATAGTGAAACGCAGAATAGACTAAGTATAAGCCAAATGCGATAAAGACAAGCCCTGCAGCATTATCTAACCAACGGCTATATTGACTATAAAAACGTTTTGCAGCTGGACGAGAGAACAGCAGGGCAATCACATAGAAATAAACAAACGTCTCCAGCAAAATAATTGCCAATACCAATAAAATATGCTGGAAGCCCGTTACGTTAGCTAAATAGAGTGATAGCACGCTGCTAAAGTAAATCACCACTTTTGCATTAGAAAGGTTAACCAATAACCCTTTTAAAATTTCTTGCTTAATTGTCGTTTGTGTTTGTATTTGTTGCTGTTCTTTGGCAAAACTGACATTTGCTCGCACATTTAACATTTTATAGCCAATATAGGTTAAATAACCGCCACCAAGTAACACCACAATACCGTGTAATAATTCACTGGTAGAAAAGATGATTGCCAACCCTAACAAGGCAGCAGTTGCCCAAAAGGCAACACCGAGGCTAATACCGATAACTGCACAGATGGCATTGCGTTTAGATTGACTGGCGGCAGTGCGGCTGATATAGAAAAAATCGGGACCAGGGCTCATTAATCCTAATAAATGCACGATCATAATATTCCACAACATAAAACACTCCCTTTATAGCCACCATTGGTAAAGCATGATCAATATAATGGCATAGAGTGCCGCCAGTAAATCATCAAACATAATGCCAAACCCCGTTTTTAAACGGCGATCAAAGTAACGAATTGGTATTGGTTTCAAAATATCGAAGAGTCTAAATAGCACAAATGCCGCTAAACACCACGTCCAAGAATAATTAGGTAAAGCACAAAGCACTAACCAAATCGCCACAATTTCGTCCCAAACAATCGCCCCGTGATCATGTACTTGCATATCTTCTGCGGTTTTATGACATAAATAGATACCTAGCAGAAAAGCAATCACTGTCAGCACAAAAAAGAGCGAAACAGGAAGCCAGTGTAATAGCAATAAACCGACGAGTAACCCCGCTAAGGTTCCCCACGTCCCAGGTGCAGGTGAAATTAAACCAGAACCAAAACCTACGGCAAGAAAATGTACAGGATTGGCAAGTTTAATGTTTTGTAATGCGTTATGCTTATTTTTCGCTGAAGTGGTCGAAGCCATGAGAAACGGTTACCTCTACTGGTTGATGATGTTGCGTAAATTGTAATTGTTTATTTGCCCGAATTTGCCCAATACAGTGGTAAGCAACGCCGAGATATTTTAAAGTGCGCTCCATTTTTTCACGTTGAGGCTCGGATACCGTAAAACATAACTCGTAATCTTCCCCACCAGCAAGGGCAAATTGTAATGCTTGTTCAGGTGGATATTGGCGTAAGAGTTGCTCAGAAAGGGGTAATTTATCAAGTTCAATCACCGCACCACATTGGCTGCGATCGAGAATATGTTGTAAATCAGAAATTAAGCCATCGGAGAGATCAATCGCCGCATTGGCAATACCTGCTAGCTCCATGCCCATTAACACACGAGGCGTTGGGCGTAGATGGCGTTGTAAAAGATATTGCTGATCAGCATTTTCAATAGGCATCTGTTTCAATAACAGATCTAAGCCAGCTGCACTATCGCCAAGCGTCCCAGAAACATAAATCCAATCGCCAACTTTCGCATTATGCCGACATAAAATTTTCTCTTTAGCCACTAAACCATGTGCAGTAATCGTGAGAGAGAGTTTACCTTTTGTCGTGTCTCCACCAATTAACTCCACATTGTAATGATCAAGAATGGCAAAAAAGCTCTGACTAAACTCAGTGAGCCATTGATGATCAATGTTCGGCATAGTGAGGGCTAAACTCAGCCAAGCAGGTTCTGCTCCCATCGCGGCTAAATCACTTAAATTGACCGCAACAGCTTTATAGGCTAAGTCAGCAGGGGAAATTGTCGGCAAGAAGTGCGTACCTTCGACAAGGGTATCCGTTGTCATTGCCAAACGGCGGTTAGGTTTGATTTCAGTAATCGCGCAATCATCGCCGATAGAGAGCAAAACATCACGGCGGGGTTGACGGTTTGAGCACGCAAAATAACGTCGAATAATATCAAATTCGCCATTATCGGTCATAGTTTTACAATCCTTGGTTGGCATACCTTATCTGATTGCTCAGATAAGGCGAAAAGTCCAAAATTATTTATCACCTAAAGTTATTGATAAGCAAAAATTATTTACGCCCTAATTGTGGCGCAACTTTATCTAATACTCCATTGATATATTTATGGCTTTCTTCTGCACCAAATACTTTAGCCACTTCGATCGCTTCGTTGATAACCACTTTATAAGGCACATCAGGTAAAAATTTTAGTTCATACACCGCTACAGAAAGGATCGCACGTTCAATCGTACCAAGTTCTGCAATAGAACGATCTAAATAAGGCGAGAACAACGCTTCGAGCGTGTCTAGATTATTAATGGTTTCACGAAATAACTTGCGAAAATAGGGTAAATCAACGCCTTTCATATCTTCATCAGTGATGAAATCCAGTTCAACTTTTTCTGGCGCATTTTGCGATACAAACCAAGAATAAAGGGCTTGCACAGTACATTCACGAGCGCGACGACGCTTGGTTGGTTTTGCTTGTTGAGTCATTATTCTGAAATTTGTGCTAATAAGTTAACCATTTCTAAAGCAACTAATGCCGCTTCAGCCCCTTTATTGCCTGCTTTAGTACCAGCACGTTCGATAGCTTGCTCAATATTTTCAGTAGTAAGTACGCCGAAAGCAACTGGAATTTCCGCTTGCATTGCTACCTGACCAAGACCGCTGCTTGCTTCGCCAGCAACATATTCAAAGTGTGCTGTACCACCACGAATCACCGTCCCTAATGCTACAATCGCATCAAATTTTTTGCTTGAGGCTAAACGGCGAGCCACTAACGGTAATTCATATGCACCTGGGGCTTTAACGATAGTAATATTTTCCTCGTTAACTTGACCGATACGTGTTAAGGCATCAAGCGCCCCCTCTAATAAACTATCATTAATAAAACTATTAAAACGTGCGATCACGACGGCAATTTTCGCATTAGGCGCAGCGACTTGACCTTCTAAAACTTTCATATTTTCTCCAATAGATCCAAATATAAATGAACAAAAACGGTTGCAAATTCTAGCATAAAAAAGCAGAAAATAAGAGAGGGAAATCACAAAAGGAATAAAGTAAAAAATCCTGTTATTTAATTAAACAACAGGATTTTTTATTAATTAGGATTACTTAGTAATACGCTTATATTTAATCCGTTTTGGTTGCACGGCTTCTGCACCAAACGTCTTTTTCTTCCATTCTTCATAATCTGTAAAGTTTCCTTCATAGAAAGTAACTTTACCCTCATCACCGTAATCAAGAATATGGGTGGCAATACGGTCTAAGAACCAACGGTCGTGCGAAATCACCATAACACAACCTGGAAATTCTAAAATCGCATTTTCTAATGCACGCAAGGTTTCCACATCAAGATCATTGGTTGGTTCGTCAAGCAGTAACACATTTCCGCCGCGTTGGAGCAGTTTGGCGAGATGTAAACGCCCACGTTCACCCCCTGATAGCTCACACACGCGTTTTTGCTGATCGACGCCTTTAAAGTTAAAGCGACCGACATAAGCACGGCTAGGAATTTCAAAGTTACCGATCTTCATAATATCTAAACCACCAGAAACCTCTTCCCAGACAGTTTTGCTATTATCCATAGCATCTCTAAACTGTTCGACAGAAGAGAGTACCACCGTTTCCCCTAAGGTAATTGAACCGCTATCAGGTTGTTCCTGACCAGATAACATTCTAAATAAAGTGGATTTACCTGCACCATTTGCGCCGATAATGCCCACAATCGCCCCTTTAGGAATACTAAATGAAAGGTCATCAATCAGCGTACGATCACCAAAAGATTTTGATAGATTTGCCACTTCAATGACTTTATCCCCTAAGCGTGGACCAGGTGGAATAAAAAGTTCGTTGGTTTCATTGCGTTTTTGATATTCACCAGAATTAAGCTCTTCAAAACGCGCCATACGTGCTTTACTTTTGGCTTGGCGACCTTTTGGATTTTGACGCACCCATTCAAGCTCTTTCTCAATCGATTTTTGACGAGCCGATTCAGTCGCTGCTTCTTGGGCTAAGCGTTTCTCTTTTTGCTCCAACCAAGAGGAGTAGTTGCCCTCCCAAGGAATGCCCTCACCACGGTCTAACTCAAGAATCCAGCCAGCAACGTTATCAAGGAAATAACGATCGTGGGTAATCGCCACTACGGTTCCTTCATAATCGTGTAAGAAGCGTTCTAACCAAGCGACTGATTCAGCATCTAAGTGGTTGGTTGGCTCATCGAGCAATAACATATCTGGTTTTTCTAATAATAGACGGCAAAGCGCGACACGACGACGTTCACCCCCAGAAAGATGTTCAATTTTGCTCTCCCAATCAGGTAAACGTAACGCATCTGCGGCACGCTCTAATTGATTTTGTAAATTATGCCCATCATGTGCTTGAATAATCGCTTCTAATTGCGCTTGTTCCGCAGCAAGTTTATCAAAATCCGCATCAGGATCAGCGTATAACGCATAAACTTCATCTAAACGCGTTAATGCGGTTTTTACTTCGGCAACCGCTTCCTCAATCGCTTCACGCACAGTTTGTTCTGGAGAGAGTTTCGGTTCTTGTGGCAGATAACCGATTTTGATACCTGGTTGTGGACGTGCTTCGCCTTCAAATTCTTGATCGACGCCCGCCATAATCCGTAAAAGGGTAGATTTTCCCGCGCCATTTAAACCTAAAACACCAATTTTGGCACCAGGGAAAAAGCTTAAAGAAATATCTTTTAAAATTTGACGCTTCGGTGGCACAACTTTGCTCACGCGATGCATAGTATAAACAAATTGTGTTGACATAGTTCTCGCTTTGTTTGTGGTTAGATGAAAAGGCGCTATTCTACTTGAAATTCTGCGTTTTGACTATTTTTAGTCGGAAGTTTTCTACACAAAAAAATCGGATTTATGGCACAATACAAAGCAGATCAAACGATCTTCAGCACAACAGCAACATCAACTTTTATTTTGAGGAAACTTGAATGTCAAGACCATTAAATTTTGTGATGATTTCGCCGCATTTCCCGACGAATTTTGAAACGTTCGCCGTGCGATTACGGGAAAATGGCTTTAACACATTAGGCATTGCCGACGCGCCTTATGAATCATTAAGTGAGGGATTACGTAACGCACTGACAGAATATTATCGTGTGGATAATATGGAGGATTATGATCAAGTTTACCGTGCGCTAGGTTACTTTGCCCATAAATATGGACGCATTGATCGGATTGAATCGCATAATGAATATTGGCTAGAACTCGATGCCAAATTGCGCACCGATTTTAATGTGTTTGGTTATAAAACCAGCGATATGAATGCGATTAAAACCAAATCGCAAATGAAAGAAATTTTCCGTGCGACGGGGCTAAAAGTAGCGAAAGGGCGAGTCTTTAACGATGATGACGATGCTCGCCAATTAGCGCAAGAACTGAAATTCCCTGTGATTATCAAGCCAAATTCTGGCGTAGGGGCGAGCGATACTTACAAGATAAAATCCAGCGATGACTTAGCGGCATTTTTTGGCGCTAAAAATCCAAACGTGGAATACATAATGGAAGAGTTTATCGATGGTGATATTGTTACCTTTGATGGCTTAACTGATATTAACGGTAATATTGTGTTCTATTCTAGCCTTGAATATTCCGAAGCAGTACTAGATACCGTTGCCAAAGATGGCGATATGTTCTATTACGTTCCGCGAGAAATTTCTGCAAAATTAATCGAGTTAGGCAAACAGTGTGTAGAAGCATTTAACGTGCGGGAACGTTTTTTCCATTTTGAATTTTTCCGTGTGAAGCAAACTAATGAATTAATGCCACTAGAAATTAATTGCCGTCCACCTGGTGGATTAACGATTGATATGTGGAATTATGCAAATGATTTTGATGTATTTAATGAGTATGCCCATATCGTGAAAGAAAACAAATTTTACGCACAAATTACCCACCCTTGGAATGTGGTTTATATCTCACGCAAAGCCAATAAAAATTATCAACATTCCATTCAAGCAATTTGTGAACGTTTTTCGCATAATATTATTAGCGTGCAAAATGTCCCTGGTATTTTTGCCAAAATTATGGGAGAGGAGGGAATTTTGGCGCGGACAGAAACGATGGAACAACTGCGTGAAATTATTCAATTTGCGCACGCTAAACAGTAAGGGGAAAGAGTATGCACTTTGAAAGAAGAAGCCACTGGAGCGGTGAACTTGGACGTGAAATGTATTTCAATGTTTATGGTCATGCAGGTAAACCGATTATCGTGTTTCCCTCATCAGGTGGCAGCCATAATGAATATGCCGATTTTGGCATGATGGAAGCTTGTCGTACTTTTATTGAGCGAGGTTTAGTGAAATTCTATACCCCCGATTCCTTGGATAAAGAATCTTGGCTAGCGGTCAATAAATCAGGACACGATATGGCATTAGCACATCAAGCTTATGATCGTTATATTGTACAGGAATTAGTGCCATTAATTCGTTATGAATCAGAATGGGGCGGTGCAATGATAGCAACAGGTTGCAGTATGGGCGCATTCCATACCATCAATTTTGCCTTACGTTATCCCGATCTATTTGATATAGCGATTGCATTAAGTGGTGTCTATGATGCACGCTTTTTTACAGGCGAGTTTTATGGCGATCAAACGGTCTATTTTAACTCACCAATCGATTATCTTTGGGGACAATATGATAATTGGTTCTTAGATCGCTATCGACAAAATCATTATATAGTGGCGGTGGGGCAAGGCGCATGGGAAGAACAGCATATAGCGGATACCGCGCGTTTACAGGAAGCTTTTCAAGCGAAAGAGATTCCAGCATGGTTTGATTTTTGGGGACATGATGTTGATCACGACTGGGGTTGGTGGAAAGTACAAATGCCATTCTTTTTAAGCAAACTAGAGGCACAAGGATTAATTTAACTGCGGGCATCAATTTCCATTCTTGACAATGCTAAGCTAACCCCTTATGATTTGAAGCACTGGGGAGTTGGCGCTCCCCAGTAAGTTATCGGATTAGTAAACTGGCAAAGACCAGAGTAATAAAACGATAACTAGGATAATGTGGTTTAACATATTATTATCCTTCTTCATTTTGTAAGGTGAAAGCCTTACGCTCACTTTCAAGCTGTCTCTTGAAAGTGAGAGCATTATAAAATACGGTTACATATGTAACAAATGATATTTCAGAAAAGCCTACAATGTTTCATTGTGGGCTTTTTGTTTGTCAAGTGATTTCTCGTGCAAGATAGAAGCTAATCAAATATATATTATCTATTTCACTTCTCATTTTGCTTTTTGATAGTTTAGCTTTTACTGAAAAAGAAGAAATTAAATAACCAGTGTAGATGAATGTGTAACGGCGACTTTCGCTAAACTTTGTTGAAAGCGTGGGTTATGGTTAAGCTCCCATAAATCCACGTTATGTTGCAAATTAATCCAAAATTCAGGGGTAGTACCAAAGGCTTTAGCGAGTTTCATTGCCATTTCCAGGGTAACACGCGAGCTGTTATTGACAAGACTGCTGGCGGTGTTGCGGTGAACATCAAGAATTTTGGCAAGGTCGCCAATTTTGAGATTTAGCGGCTCAAGAAATTCGGTTTGTAAGATTTCCCCAACAGGGGTTGGTCTGCGTTGTGTCGATAACATAATCACTCCTAAACATCATAACGATGTGGGTCGAGATATAACTGAGAAATTTCGCCATTCTCAAAGTGAAAAATAAGACGAAGATATTAATCAGCATAATCCAGATATATTTTTTCTAGCTTAGTAAAATCGCAGCAAAATTTTTCAAATCCAAAGCGTTTTGTAATGACATTTGTATAAGTTTTTGTTGCAATTTCGTGAATGCGATCTTTGTGCTGATTGATATATAAATCTTCATTGATAAGTAACGCTGTATATTTAAAATCAAGTTTAAATTCTTCGGTATAATCAATTTCGACTAAAGCAGTAGGTACGATTGGAAACATATAAGCAAATCGAATCGTTGCTTTTTGTTCATCTCTAATTTTTACCTTAAAATCGGTTTGTCCTTTCCCAATTTTAGAAGATAAAGGCGCAATATATTTAACACCATTAATAGAAAGTACAATACCTACAAAAGGTCTCTCTTTTCCATTGCATTTATTCATTGGGATTTTAGGTTCTACTTTTCTTAAAAAATTAAGATAACGATCAGTTACCCGATAAAGTCTTAATTTATCACTCATTGTTATTACCAAAAACGAATATCAATATAAAAAAAAAGATGCCATCAGGCATCTTTTCCAGCACTTATGGTAGCTTACACCCAATTAAGTAGCACTTATGGTAGCTTACACCCAATTAAGTAGCACTTATGGTAGCTTACACCTGCAAAAAATATAATCCTTTTTATATCTAATTACAAGAATAAACTTTGGTAAGAATAAAAATTCTCACACATCTACCCATATCAAAAAAATTTCCCACAAAAAGTAGAGCGAGTTAAGACAAAAAAAGCAAATTTTTCAGATTTTTATTTTTTAGTTTTGTATTTGAGGTTTTCTTTTAACAAAAATTTTAGTATTTTTCGATTTGTTTAGTTTTATAACAGACTCTTTTAATCTTAGAATTAACTCCTTTTTGGATTGATCACTGAGAACCTTATTAAAAACTAACTCATTGAAATCATTTGAAAAAGTTAAATTAATCATTAATATAGTCCATTTTCAACAACACTCTTAAATCTTCACCCTTTTTCACTTTTTCAACAATTTCATCAAATTCTTCTTTGCTGAAGTGGTGCATTTCTTTTGTTGAAAAAAACTCATAAGCTTCATTCATAATCTCTTCTTCTTCCGCCGTTAGCGGTTGTACATCGCTATTATATTGCGCAAGTTTCTCCATAGCGAGCTCCTCAAAAAATTCCCTAATCGTCATATTATGTTGCACAGTAAACATCTTAATCGCTTTTTTTAAATCTAAACTTGTTTCAAAATTAATTCTTGCTGTTGCCGTCATAGTGCGCTCCTTTTTTAACTTATTTACTCATTTACGTATTTTATTATTAAGTAGAGCATTAAGCAAATAGTGGATTTCTCATAAAGGTGTAGGGAATTTCTCAGAAAAACACAACAAAAATGTTGCAATGCAACAAAAATGTTGTAGCCTACAACGACCGTATCACATTTAAGGAGTTTTTATGTTACGCTATCCTGTAGAAGTTATCGCTGATGATAACGGCACTTTTCTTGTAACCTTTCCTGACATTCCAGAAGCAGCAAGTGTAGGCGAAGATATTGAAAGTGCATTACTTGAAGCTGAAGAAGGACTAGAAACAGCACTCGAGTTTTATTTTGATGATAGACGCCCTATTCCTTTGCCAAGCCAGATAAAAGAAAATCAGTACACTGTCCCATTATCGTTATTGCGTTCACTAAAAGTACTATTACTTAATGAAATGCTTGCTCAAAATGTGCGAAAAGCGGAAATGGCTCGCCGTCTTGATGTACATATGCCACAAATTGATCGCTTATTAGATTTTCGCCACCCATCAAAAATTGATTTTGTCGAAAAAGCGTTTAAAAAATTAGGGCGAGAAATTAATTTAACTATAAGCTAAAAATAACGTTTAAGGCTTGATTTTATAAGGCAAAAACAACTATACAGCGTATGGTTTACAAGTATCTTACTACTAACCAAACAATTTAGGTGATTAGCTACCGTAAATGCTTACTTAATTTACAGAAACAGGCAAGGTTTTATCCTTGCCTTTTCTATATGTGCTGTTTAGAAGAGTGCTTTTCCCTTGTGCTTGCCTGAATAAGCAAACGCCCCCATCACACTTACAAGTTAAGCTTCCTTCTTTTAACAAAAAGCATTTAAACAACACAAAAAAATACAACTCCCCCCCCCCCCAAAAAATACTTGAGCTAAATCAAAAAATATCCAGAAACTTTATTTGCGTGAAAAATAGGCAGGTTGAGGGGTGATTGCTGAAATAACCTCTTATATAAAGAGGTGGGCAGGAGAAAGGGAAGCAGTAATGTGCGGTGGGTGGCTAATTTTCTCACGCTGAGTGGCGGGTGGGGTGAGATTGACAAAAAGAGTAAAAAAGCAAAAGAAATCAATGTGTTAAGAAAATGTAAATAAATTGATGTGGATCAAGAATGGGTTAATTGTATATTAATGTAAATTTTGGCTTTTACTAAGTGCAGAAAATAACCAAATAAAATAGGTAAAAATGATTAAATTAATAGAAAAAATAGATAAGTTAATGCAGTAAAAATGAATTTCCCCCCCCCCTAAGGATAGCGATATTTACAGTTCTATTTTTATTCAAAGAAAAATACATTATTTGTAACGTTAGTTAAGAAATTTTATTGTAATTTTTCTTTTTTATCAGTTGGTTAGAGAAAAATGTTTTTTGCAAAAATGTAAGAATGAATAAACGAAAGGATATAAATATCATCATATCAATGATGTTATTTTAAGCACTTGAGTAAAGCAAAACGAAAATATTTATAAAAGACTATTTCTATCTTTACGGTGCTTTATATTTCTGCTAAAATCCTGCCCGTTTTTTTGTAAATAGTTTGCAGTTCACAGAAGCAAAAAACAGCAGTCAGCTGGCAAGATGTCATTGCTTTCCTAAAGCAAACAACCGAATTTATTGCAAATTTAGTAAATAGATATTTAATCGTAAAGAAAGGAAGAACCTAATATGAACCATATTTTTAGAGTGATTTTTGATAAAACAAGAAACGAGTTTGTTGCAGTTTCTGAGTTGACAAAAAGTCATGGTAAAGAGAAAGCAGAACAGCTCGGACAAGCAGGTGAAGTCAGTGCTAAAGGAAAAGGATTTTTATTTAGCGCAATTTCAGCAGCCGTCCTCTTTACATTAGGTTTATTAGGTTCACCTAATCTTGCGTTTGCTGATAACGTAGCAACCAGATACGGTACAATCGCACCTTGGAATAATGCAAGTAAATCAGGTGCTAACTCAGTCTCATTAAATATAGAAGAGGGTAAAAATGACGATATATTAGCGGGAACTGGCGATGGCTCCGTTTCGATTGGTTATGCCTCATTAGCCGATGGTAATAATAGTGTGGCGATTGGTAAAGCTGCTACAACAACGTGGCAAGATGGTCAAACTGTTGTGGGATCGAATTCTAAAGGTAAAGGTCAACAAGCAACGGTTGTTGGGGAACGTTCTGCAGCCTCATCACAATCTACTGCATTAGGTTCAAACGTTTTTGCGCAAGGGGAAAGTTCGATTGCAATCGGTAGTGATGACTTGATCGGTTCATCGGATTATAACACTTCAGCTTATGCGGATAAGTTACCTACAGCAACTATAAGTCAGCTCTATTCCAAATTATGGACTGATAATTTTTATTATAAGAATAAAGGTGAATTTGATACCTTTTATAATCAAACGGTAAATGGCAAAGATTATCGCGTTTTCTCGCCAACCTATGCTGCAAAACGTGGGGCGATTGCGATTGGTTCGCGTACTGTTGCGGGCGGTGAAGTATCAACCGCATTAGGTTCACTCTCTTTTGCATTAGCCGATAAATCCACCGCCGTGGGGATTCGTGCGTTTGTTGCTGACGATGCAATAGGCGGTACGGCGATGGGGGAACAATCGCGGGTATTTGCGGCGCAATCTGTTGCGATTGGTAACTTAACTGAATCGACCAGCCAAGGCTCAATGGCATATGGATATAAAGCAAGAGCGGTAGGTGCGCGCTCCATCGCGATCGGTTCGGAAGTCGCTGCCAATGCGGCGTTTAATACAAATAAAACAAGAGTTTTAGTGGGTAAATATGCTGCATTAGCACTGGAAACAAACGATGCTAATTATGCAACAAAATTAGCTGAATTAAATGCAGAATATGATAGTGTTTTACAAAATGGATTACCTTTAAATGAAACAGGTAATGCTTATTTAACGATAGGTTCAACAGATATCAAGAAAACGCAACAACAAATTAGTGATGATCAAGTTGAAAATAATGCGATTGCAATCGGTTCTCGAACCTTTGCGGTTAAACACAACTCCTTAGCGATCGGTTATTCTGCATTAGCTGATGCGAAAAACTCTTTTGCAATAGGTTCTTATTCCTATGTTAACTCTGCAGCGAATAATACGATCGTATTAGGGGTCTCTGCGTATGGAAACGGCTCAGATTCCTTTATTTCAGGAACACGAGCCTATACTAACTCACACAATACCGTTGCAATCGGGACAAAATCAAGAATACTAGGTGATGCTGGTTTTTCCGTTGCGATGGGGACAAATTCATTTATCGGAGAGGGTTCTAGAGGATCTGTAGCGATTGGGAATAACTCAGCGATTAATAACAATAGTAGCTTATCCGTGGTAATAGGGGCGGGCGCTAAAATAGAATCAGCGGCAACAATAGAAAGTGCTCTCGCATTAGGGCAAGGCGCAAGAGTTATTGCAAAAAGTGCTAACTTAACCGATGTTACAAATGTAGCTAATGCGGGAAATGTCCATGCTGATTATCGTGGTAATAGAGCGATGGCGATTGGTCAAGGCGCTACGGCTTGGTTAAATAACTCAATAGCGTTAGGGGTTGGCTCCAGAACAGACTATACCGCAGCAGAACTCCTTAAAGAACCTTGGAAAGCAAAAGGAGCGATTGCGATTCTGACTTCTGTCAATACTGGGGTGGTGTCTGTTGGAGGCAAAGGACAAGAGCGCCGTATTGTTAACGTGGCATCAGGTTATCGCGATACCGATGCAGTAAACGTGGCACAGTTAAAAACCATCGAAGAACGTTTTAATGCACAAATTGCGGATATCAGTAGCGAAGGTGGCGTGCAATATTTATCGATTAATGAAAACGCTACCTCGGAAGCAGGGAAATTAGCCAGCAGCTTAGTGTTATTTGATAATTATGAGCGCTATGTAAAATTAAAAGAACAACTCTTATATATCAAAGCACGGCAGAAATTTGGGAAAGAAAATTTTGATAGACAGGCATTGCAAGACCTAGAGAATAAAATTAATGCCTTAAATACAGACGCAGGCGGTAATAAATATTTAAATACGGCAGACCAGTTAAAAGCACAAGAAGCGGAAATTAATCGTACTGCCGCATCTGGTGGCGCAGAAATGAGTGAAGCCGATCAAACAAACTTAGATAGCTTCTTGGCAGCGATTGAAAGAGCTAGTACAGCCGATAATACCGATGCGAAGAAAGGTCGTTTAGGTACAGTACCAAGTAAAACTGATACCAACTATGAAAATGACGGCGCAAAAGGCGACGACTCGATTGCTTTTGGTTGGAAAGCTGCCACGCTTGAGACAACAGGGACTGCAAATAATCAACTAGGTGGAAAACGTGCGATTGCGATTGGTTTTGAAGCAAAAGCAAATTATGTGAATACGATTGCGTTAGGTACGCAGACCTCAGCATCGAGCTGGAACAGTATTGCGATTGGGGCGTATTCTGTTGCAGATGGCAAGGAACAAGGAAATGCAATCGTACTCGGGGTGAACAGCATTGCCAACAACAGCAAAGCGATCGTAATTGGTTCAGATAATAACCAGCCACCAGCTAATGGATCTTTTACTGCAGGTTCACTATCTATTATTCTCGGGAATAGCAATAAAGTTTCAGGAAATAACTCAGGCGCATTCGGGAATGGGAATACCATTTCTTCAGCTAATACTTTTGTAATAGGAAATGGTGTTGATGTTAACAAAGACGGAGCCGTAATATTAGGAAATGGAAGTGGTGTTGTAACTAATGAGAGATCTCAAGCTACAGGTACTGCATATTCTTCAGTTATAGTAGATGGAACTACATTTGGAAACTTTAGTGGTGCAAATCCTCCAAGTATAGTAAGTATAGGAAGTAATGATACTGCTCGCCGTTTACAAGGGGTTGCGTCAGGCTTAATTAGCGAAAACTCCACTGATGCCATCAACGGTTCACAACTCTATTCTGTTATTAAAAATGGCGCTTACACGTTAGCCGCAGAAACAGGGGCAGACTCAACAACAAGCGGTAAAGCACCATTAGGCTCAACCGTTACCTATAAATCGGATAGTTGGGGAAGAGCCAATACTGATGGACGATATGAAAATATCAACCTGCAAACCTATTATAAGAAAAATGGTAACAATACCGAAATTCTATTTGGGATTAAACAAAATCCATTATTTGGTTCATTGGCATTAGGCACAACCACAATGACAGCGGGTACAAGAGACCCTAATACCAATAACAACATCACGTTAACGCCAGATGCTAATGCAACAACGCTAACCTTTGCGAAGAGCAATTCAACAAATAGTACGATTAAGTTAACAGGATTAACTGACGCGGCACTTAATAGTACCTCTACCGATGCGGTTACAGGGAAACAATTAAATGCCCTCCAAAAAAATACCATTACATTAACAGGTAACACTGGGACAACAAATGGTAAAACGATTGATAGTAACCCATCTTTTGCAATCAAAGGCTCAGGCGCTATTAAAACAGTTGCAGCTACTGATAGTTCGCTAACTATCTCTATAGATAATGATACGTTAGATGATACATTTGCGAAAAATGACTTATCTACTATAAATA
Organism: Gallibacterium trehalosifermentans; assembly: GCF_042433055.1. Lineage (NCBI taxonomy): Bacteria > Pseudomonadati > Pseudomonadota > Gammaproteobacteria > Pasteurellales > Pasteurellaceae > Gallibacterium > Gallibacterium trehalosifermentans. The sequence goes on along the minus strand of NZ_JBHLWB010000001.1, from coordinate 512,987 downwards.
ACTCAGGTAAAAATGCCATCACTGCATTAATCACAGCAGCGGGTAATGATTACCTCACCGTAACCACTACTGGCGGTACAAATGGTCAAGCGAAAAACTTCACCATTACGCCAAAAGTGGCAACAACAATCGCTAATGAGGCAACAGCAACACAATCAGGAAATCTCAATAAACTCGCTTCAGCGCAAGCGGTACGTGATGCGATTGTTGGTGCAAAACCAACGGTTACCATCGCCAACACAGATACATCAGGCATTTTAAGTCTATCTGGTACAAAATCTAACGATCTCACTGGGAATACATTTAGTTTAAGTATCAATAAAGATAAATTAATAGAATCATTAAAAACTTCTGTAGATCCTAGTGGTAATGATGGATTTACTTTAATAGATGGAACTAATGTCCCTACAAAAACGAGTAATCTAACTGCATACAATAAATGGAGAGAAGCACTCGGCATTGGCGACGGGGTGAATTGGTATAACGTTAATACTCAGAAACCAGCCGAAGATCAATTATCGGGATCAAACTACGATAAAGCCAATTCAGGTGCGACAGGGGCGAACAGTGTCGCTGCGGGTCCTTATGCAAACGCAAAAGGTGAAAGCTCTATTGCTATGGGGTATCAAGTAGTAGCAAATGATAAAAATACTATTGCTATAGGTTCACAAATTACTGCAATAGCAGCAAGTTCATCTAAAGGGAATGAAATATTAATAGGAAATAAAGCAGGTGGTACAGGAACAGATGCTAAAATAGGATATAGTGCAATAGCTATAGGTGCAAATACAATAGCTTCAGGATCAGGAGCGACTACTGTAGGTATTTCTGCAAAAGCAACAGGGACATATGCAACTGCACTAGGTGCACGTTCAACAGCGAAAAGTGCTGAAACTATTGCTATTGGTGGCGGTGTAGCAGGTGATAATGACACTAATGGTACAGAGGCTATTGCTATTGGTAAAGGAGCAACAGCAAGTGGTAACCAATCATTAGTTGTTGGTTCTGGTACAGTTAGTGCAACTAGTTCAGGTGCATTTGGTACAAGAAATACAGTTTCTGCTCCAAGAGCAACAGCTGTTGGTAAAGGTAATACCATAGAAGGTACTGCACAAGATACAGTAGTATTAGGTAATGATATTACAGCATCTAAACCTTCAAGTGTGTATTTAGGTCGTGCTTCAGCATTTGTTGGAACAACAGCATCTAAAGGTGATACTACAGGTTATACTAGCCAAACCGTTGGTAGCTTAAACTTTGCAAATTTTGCTGGTGGTACTAGTTTATTTGGCATAGTAACGATTGGTAGCGACGATAGCACCCGTCGCCTACAAGGTGTTGCACCGGGGTTAATTTCTGCAACCTCAACTGATGCGATTAATGGTTCGCAATTATTTGCAACCAATACGGTATTAAATACCCTCGCAGGCTCAATCCAAACTGCGTTAGGTACAGCAGCAACGTTAAATACTGATGGCAGCTATACCATTACTGATCTTGGTGGTACAGGGAAAACGAATGTACATGAAGCGATTGCTGCGGTGAAAGCCGATGCGGCAAAACATTCCGAAGTTCAAGGTACTGCTGATCAAATTAATGTAACATCATCAGACGCTACTGATGGGCACAAAATTTATACTGTGGCGTTAGATAGCAAAATAGTTGATAAGTTGGATAAAGCTAGTACTGGTAGTTTAAGATTTAAGGGCGATAATAATGATGTTATTAGAAGAGCAGTTAATTCAGAAACACCAGTAACAATCTACGGTACATCTACAACAGAAAATGCTCAAGATGGCTTTACTAAAAACAATATCAAAGTCTTTGGTGGTAAGAATGGTTTATTTATCCAATTAGCGAAAAATATTACAGATTTAGAGAACATCACCTCAACAGGTATCACGACTAACACCTTAAAACTTGGTACGGCTACTAATGCGCCAACTCTTACTGCTGACAACGGTAATATCAAAGTGAGCGATGGGGCGAAAATTACCAACCTAACCAATGGTACCGCTGACAGCGATGCCGCAACTTTTGCGCAAGTTAAAAACAAAGCCGATAAAACTTATGTTGATGACGAGTTAGCGAAAAAAGCTGATGCGACTGCGTTAACTGGTAAAGCGGACACTGGTTTAAGTAATCTTACTGACGCAGGCAAAGGTGTGGTTAGAGATTTAGCCAAAGAGTCAGTTAAAGTGATTGCTGGAACAAATACCACTGTAACAGAGGGTACAGAGAATGACGGCAAGACCAAAACCTATGCAGTCAATATCTCTAACGACACCATTAAAACCGCTGCGGGAACAACAAATCTAGCGACTGATTATGCAAAAGCAGATGCAAGTAATATAACTGGCGATAATGCGACTAAATGGAAAACAGCATTAGGCGTATCTAACCTAGATTTAAGCTATAAATCATCAACTGAGACTGGAAATAGCAAAAAAACAACTCTAAGTACAGGGTTAGTCTTTACACCTACAGATAATTTAAGCATCACAACAGGAGACAATGGTGTTGTTAATTTTGATTTAGCGCAGACTGTAAAAGATAAGTTAGGCTTAATTAATACCACAGATGGCGTAGCTAAGGGCAACCAAACCATTAAATTAGATGGAAATACTAATAGCACAGAAACCCAAGAGTTAAGCAAATCGGGTGGATTATCATTTGGTATTAAAGGTGATGGCACAGATATTACAACCACTGGTGCTAATAGCGATATTACTATCACTTTAAATAAAGATACTACTGTTACTGCAAATGGAACTAAAGCAGTTACTTCAGGCGCCGTACATACTGCGATTGAAGCTGCGAAAAGTGAAATTGGTAATAAAATCTTAACCTTTACCACTGAAAATAATGGAACTGTATCTAAGAAACTAGGCGAAAGTTTAGCGATTGAGGGGCAATCTAATTACTTAACGACGAAAGTTGATAATGGAAAAATTAAGATTGAATTGACAGAGACAGCTAAAAATAAATTAGATAATGTCAATGGTTCAACGGCGAGTGCAGATAAGAAAATCACTATTAGTGGAGACAGTGGCACAACCACAGATCAAACGTTAGGTCAAACTGAAGATATAGTATTTGGTGTTAAACAAGGGGACGCTTCTATAGAAACATCTGTAAATGGAAAAGATGTTAAAGTGAAAGTAGCAGATGGTGGAATTGATTCAACTAAATTAGCAAGCAATGCAGTAACAACTGAAAAAATACAAGACGGTGCGGTAACAGGCGCTAAAATTGCAGATGGTACTATCACTGTTTCTGATTTAGCAGATAATGCAGTAGAAACTGGCAAAATTAAAGATGGTGCTGTTACTGAAACGAAATTAGCTGAGGATTTAAAAACGAAGATCAACAATGCTAATGGATTAACAGATAATACTATTCAATTAGGATCTGATAGTGGTAATACAGATACAAAAACATTATCAACCGAGGCAATTAAATTCGATATTAAAGGCGATGATGGTTTAACCACTGCTGCAACTGGAACAACAGTTACGGTTAAATTAGATGAAGCGACTAAGAAGAAAATCGACGGCTTATCTGAGGACAGTAAATTAAGCTATGCCGCTAATTCAGATGCAGCTAAGAAAACATCATTAACAGATGGATTAAAATTCACTAATGGCACCAATACTAAAGCAGTAGTAGAAGATGGTGGCGTAGTGAAATTTAACCTTAGCGACACCTTAGCAGGCATCACCTCTATTGCGGGTGCTGACAATAAAGCTAAATTAACGTTTGGTGATAATTTAGAATTAAATAGTAAGAAAATTACAGGTGTTGCTAATGGTACAGAGAATAACGATGCTGTTAACTTCTCTCAATTATCTGCATTAGCCAATAAATTAGGCGTAACAGACAATAGTACCTATACACCAGTAAATTCAGGTGGAACAGGAACTGGAACTGGAACAAACACCACCACGCCTACAACGGTAAAAGATGCAATAGATCAATTAACTACCGCAGTGAATAAAGGCTTAATCTTCTCGGCGGATAGTGGTACAGCAACCACACGCCAATTAGGGGAAACCTTAAATATTGCAGGGGCAGCAGGTACAGATAACAGCAAGTATATTAATACCAAAGTCGAAGAGGGCAAAATCACCATTGACCTTAGCGACACGGTAAAAAGTAAATTAGCGAATATTAGTGCTGAAGAGGGCGCAACTGCTGCGAAAGCTTCGCAAAAAATTAAGCTAACCGCTGGTGATAACAAATCAACCACTGCGCAAACATTAGGTCAAGAGAATGATATTGATTTTGGCGTAGTGAATGATGGTAATACTATCGTAACCACTGCTGACGGCAATAAAATTAAGATCAAAGTCGCTGATGGTGGTATTGGTGAAGATCAATTAGCTGACAATGCGGTTACGACTGCAAAAATCAATGATGGCGCAGTAACGGAAGCTAAATTAGGCGAAGACTTAAAAGCTAAGATCAACAACGCTAGCACAACTGCTGCATCACTCGCTGCTAACACCATTAAATTAACTGGTGATAATAATTCTTTAACTGATACACAAAGATTAGATAAAGAGAATGGGTTATCTTTTGCGATTACTGGTGCTAATGGCGATATTACTACGAATGCCTCTGGTGCAGGCGTAACTTTAACGCTAAATAAAGCAACTGGCATTACCGAAAATGAAACAAAAGTCGCTTCTGCAGGAACGGTGTTTAGTGCGATTAAAAACGCTAAAACAAAAGTAACGGCAAAAGCGAGCGAAGAGAATAAAACCAACCTGATTACTGTAGAGACAACTACGGGCGAGGGGATTGCAGCTGATAATGTTACGGTTTCCTTAACCAAAGAAACCCTAGTTACAAACTTAAATGATACTTTTGCTAAGAGAGATGGTTCTAACTTAGCAGATACTGATGTAGCGAAATTTAAAGAAAAATTAGGTTTAAATAATGTATCTAATAGTAACACTATTAAATATACAGCTAATGGAGCGACAGATAAAAAATCAGTAACCTTTGAAAATGGCTTTAATTTCTCTGATGGAACTAATACTACAGCTACAGTAGATGATGCTGGAGTAGTTAAATTTAACTTAAAAGATCAGTTAACAGGCATTAGCAGTATCAGCAAAGGTACAGGTGATAATGCGGTAACCATTACCTTAACCGAGAAAAACGGCACAACACCAGCGAGCGTTGGTTTTGGTGGGGCGAAGTTAACAGGTGTAGCTAAAGGTACATCAGACACTGATGCAGTTAATTATTCACAATTATCTGCATTAGCTAATAGCTTAGGTGCGACGACTGGAAATGACGGAACTATAACAGGACCTACATTTACTACACCAATTAAGGGTTCTACTGATGATAATACAACTGCATCTAACCCGACATCAGCGAAAGACGCAATAGATGATTTAATTGCAGCGGTAAATAAAGGTATTAAATTTGGTGCGGATTTAGAAGATCCTACAACCAAATATCTCGGCGATACCTTAACCGTTAAATCTGGCAATATTACCGATAATGGTAAAACTTATGTGTCAACTAACTTAAAAACAAAAGTTGACAATAACAATATCATTGTTGGATTTAGTGAAAACCCAGAGTTTAAAGACCTTACATTAAAAGATGGTACAAGTGGTGTTAAATTAACACCATCTGACGGTAAATTAACGTTAAGTAAAGCGCCAGCTGCTACTGGTGATAATGCTGATAATAAAGTGGTATTAGAGGGCTTAAAAGACGGCACCACCGCAGATTCCGCAGTAACCAAAGGCACCATTGATAAATTAAAAGAAACAATCGGTCTGCCAAAAGATGGAACAAACGGTATAAACGGCGTAGATGGTCGCGATGGTACTAATGGCGAAGTTACTAACCATTACGGCATACCGAAGAATGGTACTGATGGCGCAACAGGTCCAGCAGGTAGAGATGGCTTAAACGGCACAACTTTTGCGAATAAGGTTCAAGGGCTACGTGATGGCGTGGCGGGAACTGTGGTTTACACCGATGAAAGCGGCAACAGAGTATTAGCAGAAAACGGCAAATACTACACAACTGCAACCGTTGATGGTAAGAAAAAAGCCAACGATGGGCTATGGTATGACGCTGATAAAGTCAATGCAGATGGAACATTAAACGATACAAACGCAATAGGAAGCACGTTAGCGACATTAGCTGGAGCTGATGCAACTAAAGTGTTAACGAATGATAAAGTGATTTTATCTACCGTAAATCCTGATGGACGCACAAATGAGCCAGTACGTTTAGCCAACTTAGCAAGTGTATTAGGCGCACCAACAGAGACGACAGATAATGGCACTGTAACGGTAACTAAAACAGCTGATGCGCAGGCGAAAATTGAGAAATTAATTGCGGGGCAAAATCAAGATGGCGCTAACTTAAACTTATCAAGAGCGGTAACTGCGCAAGACTTACAAACCCTTGCGATCGCTGGAATTAAGTTTAATGCGGATAGCGGAGGCGAAAGAACATTAGCATTAGGCAAAACAGTTACCTTTAAAGGTCATTCAACTGGTAGCGCAGATACAAATAATCTGAAGAAATATATCGAAACCTCAACCGAAGATGGCGTGGTGAATATCAAGCTTTCTGATGAAGTGAAAACGAAATTAGATGGTATTTCAGGCGATGGTAAATTAGTTTACAAAGCGAATAGCCAAACGGATACGCCAGCTAAGAAAGTCTCATTATCTGATGGTTTAGACTTCACCAATGGCACCAATACCACCGCAGCGGTTGAAGAGAATGGCGTTGTTAAATTCAGTTTAAACGACACCTTAACAGGCATTGACAGTATTTCAAGCAAAGCAACTAATGGACAAACTGCCGCGAAAATTAGTTTAACTCCATCTAATGGAACAGCGGATTCTACACCAACCGTTTCCGTAAATGATGCGAAATTAACTGGATTGGCTAACGGTTCGATTGCGAAAGGCTCGAAAGATGCGGTAACGGGTGATCAACTTAATGCCTTAGTGGAAAAAGTGGGCACAGGCGCAATCAATGGCGTAGATGGTCGTGATGGCGCTAATGGCACGACGGCTAAGGATTACGGCATACCGAATAACGGTACTAATGGCTTAGCGGGTCCAGCAGGCAAAGATGGCTTAAACGGCACCACAATGGCGAATAAAGTTCAAGGGTTACGTGATGGCGTGGCGGGAACTGTGGTTTACACCGATGAAGACGGCAACAGAGTATTAGCAGAAAATGGCAAATACTACACAACCGCAACCGTTGATGGTAAGAAAAAAGCCAACGATGGCTTATGGTATGACGCAACGCAAGTTAATGAAGATGGAACGGTGCAAAATGGCGCAACTGGAAAAACGTTAGCGCAATTAGCGAATAACGATACAACTAAAGTGTTAGCGAATGATAAAGTGATTTTATCAAGCGTTAACCCTGATGGCACAACGACTGCACCTGTAACCTTAGGCAACTTAGCGAGCTTGTTAGGTGGTGCTTCTGCTGCTACAACAGGAGACGACGCTAAAACGAAAGAACAAGTGGCGCAAGAGAAAATTGCGACATTATTAGGTAAAGATGCAACCACAGATGCAAATTACTTGAAACGCGTGGTAACTGGCGCAGATTTACAAACATTAGCGCTAGCTGGCTTAGACTTTGTTGGTAATGATGGAGCGATAGTTCATCGAAACTTAGGCACGAAGTTAGCGATTGTTGGTAAATTAAATGAAAATAGTAATGCGGGCGCTACGGTAACGGAAAGCGATTATTCTAGCGATAACTTAGCGACCTTTACTGACGCAGCCAATAACTTAGTCAGAATTGCGATGTTAAAAGCGCCTAAATTTGAAGAGGTTACCTTATCTAAAGACGGCAATGGCGTTAAGTTAACCCCAACAGAAGAGGGCTTAACCTTAAGTAAAGATCCTGCAGCGACAGATACTAATGCGGATAACAGAGTAGTATTAAAAGGCTTAAAAGATGGCGACACTCCAGATTCAGCAGTAACCAAAGCGGGGTTAGAGAAACTCAAAGACGAGTTAGGGGTTAACCCAGCGAATGGTATCGATGGACGACAAGGTACAGGTACAAATACCAGCACTACGATTGTACAACGTGGTGTACCTGGTAAAAAAGGCGACACTGGCGACACTGGTAACACGGGTGCAACTGGCGCAGTCGGACCTGCGGGGTTAGATGGTCAAAATGGCACCACGTTAGCAAACAAAGTACAAAGTTTGCGTGATGGTGTTGCGGGAGCGATGGTTTACACTGATGAAAGCGGTAACCGTCTATTAGCAGAAAATGGTACATACTATAAAACTGAGTTAGTTGGCGATAAAGTCAAAGCGAATGATGGGCTATGGTATGACGCAGCGGACGTGAACGAAGATGGTTCAGTAAAAGCAGGGAAAACAGGTCAAACTCTTGCACAGCTCGCAACTGGTAATAATGCTGATAAAGTCGTGAACAGTAAAGATGTGATTTTATCAAGCGTAAATCCAGATGGTTCAACCACGGCACCAGTTACGATTGCAAACTTAAAAGATAACTTAACCGTTACCCCAACAGATGCGGAAATTACCACAAAAGTGGAAGCAATCCGTGCAGAAAATAACGCAGAAAATAACGGTAAAACGGAAGAAGAGTTAAAAGCGTTAGCGAAACAACAACTGGTTGATGAAAAAGTACAAGCTGCGGTTGGTGGATTATTAACCAAAGATAGCGGTTTAGATCGTGCTGTAACCTTGAAAGATCTACAAACTGTTGCGAAAGCAGGCTTAACCTTTGTCGGCAACGATGAAGTGAAAGTACACCGTTCATTAAGCGAAACCCTAACCATCAAAGGCGAGGGGGTGGCTAAAGATGCGTCAACAGGCTTTGCGAGCGCAAGCGGAAATATTAATGTGAAAGGCAATGCTGATACATTAGAAATCCAGTTAGCGAAAGATTTAGGTAATATCACCTCAATCGGCAACGGCACAGGCGATCAAGCAGCGAAATTTACCTTTACCGCTGGCACCCCAGAAAGCACTGAAAATGGGGTAACAACACCAGAAACCGCACCAACCATTTCTGCTAACAATGCGAAGTTAACAGGGTTAGCCAAAGGTGATGTCGCAGCGGGATCAACTGATGCAGTAACTGGCGATCAATTAAATAGCCTTGTACAAGATATTGGTACTAGCGGAGCGAATGGTATTGACGGTAAAAACGGCAAAGATGGCAAAACGGTGGTAGGACAACGTGGTGTACCAGGGGCGAATGGCGAAAATGGCACAGCGTTAGTTGGACCAGCTGGCAAAGATGGACAAAATGGCACCACGTTAGCAAACAAAGTACAAAGCTTGCGTGATGGTATTGCTGGAACTATGGTTTACACCGATGAAAGCGGTAACCGTCTATTAGCGGAAAATGGTAAATACTATAAAACGGAGTTAGTTGGCGATAAAGTCAAAGCAAATGATGGGTTATGGTATAACGCAACGGACGTGAACGAAGATGGTTCACCAAAAGCAGGGAAAACAGGTCAAACCCTAGATGAGCTTGCGCATGCGAATAATAATGAGCATGCAGATAAAATTGTCGCAAATGACAAAGTGATTTTATCAACGGTAAATCCTGATGGGGCAACCACTACGCCTGTGAAAGTGGCAAATCTTGCGTCAGCGTTAGGCAACTTAACAGGCGCTGATGATGCTGCGAAGAGAACCGACGCAGAAACGAAAGTGAAAACGTTATTAGGCAAAACAGCACCAGCGGATAGCAATTACCTAAGCCGTGCTGCAACTGCCGCTGATTTACAAGTCTTGGCGAAAGCAGGGTTAAGCTTTACGGGGAATAATACAGATCAGTCTGTACACCGTGATTTAGGCACAACCTTAACCATTAAAGGGGACGGTACGCCAGCGGGCGATTTTGCTTCAGCGAAAAATAATATCAATGTCAAAGTTGATAACGATCAACTAATTATTGAGTTAGCGAAACGCTTAGAAAATCTTGAGCAAGCGACCTTTACTAAAGCGGCAACGGCGGCAAATGGTGATACACCAGCGCAACCAGCGGTTACGACAACGGTAAGTGGTGATGGCGTAAGAATTACACCGAAAAATGCAGAGGGTACGGCGGACGATACCGCTAAACAAGTTAGCCTAACTGATAAAGGTTTAGATAACGGCGGTAACCGAATCCAAAATGTTGGGGCGCCAGAAGAAAACACCGATGCGACAACGAAAAAATATGTTGATGACGCAACGGCGAAAGCCACCACAACAGTAACGGGCTCAGGCGCGGCAGTGGTAACTACTACGGTTGATGACACAACAAAAGCCACGACCTACAATGTACACGTGGATAAAACAACGGCGTATGTTGATGAGAATGGCAATGTATTAACTAAAGTAGGTGATACATACTATAACGCTGGAGATAAAGTTTATATTGCAGGCAAAGATGGCGAAGAGGGTAAATGGTATAACAAAGACGATGTTGTCGATGGTAAACCGAAAGAAAATGCAACTGCATTAGCAAATGGTGATATACCAACAGAGGCAACCCCTGCTGGTGCAACATTTGTTGATCAAAATGGAAATGCAAACCCTATTGTGGTCAATAATGTGAAAAGTGTGATTGATCCAAATAATGGCACTGCAACAACAGACGGCGGTACAACAGCTCCATTAACAGGCAAAGCCTTTACCGATGCGTTGAATACGGCAGCGGGTGAGAAACCAAATGCGGCAGTCAATGTTAGCGATCTGAAAGCGGTTAATGATATTGCTAATAAAGGTTGGGTAATTAAAACTGAAGCAGCAGGTGGTGCAGTAGAGAATACTGGCTATACTGATGGCGAAACCATTAATCCTGATAATAACACCTTAACCTTTGCGGCAGGCGAGCATATCAAGCTTACTCAAGAAGCAGGTAAGATCACCATTGCGACGGATAATACCAAAATCGTTAATGAGGTGATTGCTGAGGGTGGTTTACCGATTCGTTATGTTAATGAGGCTGGAGAAACTGTTTATCGCACAGGTGAAAAAGATGGCAAACCAGTCTTTAATACGAAACAAGATGGTTCAGGAACAAATGTTGAGCCAGAAGATGTGAAAACCGCATTAGCTTCACCAGCAGGTGAAAATGGCGCACCTGCAAACTTAACCAATGTGAAAAGTGGTTTAGGCTTGACAGGTAAAGCGAATAATACAGCGCCTACGGCAAATGCTAATACGCCAGATGATACCGTAGAAAAAGCAGCAGCAAGAGCATTAAATAACCCAGAGGCGATTAGTGCTGAGACAGCAAGAACAGTGATTGCTGGCACAGATCACGATGGAAAAGATGGCGAAGATGGTAAAAATGGTGGTTTATTGACCAAGTCAGGTGCAGCATTAAATAATGCTGCGACCGTTGGTGATTTACAAGCCGTTGCCCAAGCTGGCTTGAACTTTGCGGGTAACACTGGTGAAGTACATAGTCCATTAGGTACTAAAGTAACAATTCAAGGTGAGGGAACAGTTGCTGGTAACACAGCAGCGGATAATATTACTGTTGCAGCAGATAAAGACACCAACACCTTAACCGTGAAACTTGCCGAAGATTTACGCAATCTGAAGAGTGCGATTTTTGAAGCGGCTGATGGTAATGATGCAGACACTGATCCAGACTCTATCGTGCGCATTGATGGTAACGGATTGGCGTTTGTGGAAAAAGACGATGATGGTAACTATACCGAGATCACAACTGCACCAACGATTACCAAAGAGGGTATTGATGCGAAAGATACTGAGATCAAAGGTGTGAAGAGTGCGGTAGAGCTTAAAGATAAAGCAGATGGTTCAAAAGAAACTTATCTAGAAGCATTAAAAGAAACGGCAACAGCGGAAGTGGGTACGGATAGCCGAAACAAAGCAGATCGTGCTGTTAATGTAGCGGATCTAAACAGTGCTGTTGAGGGCTTAACGGATAAAGGCTTTGGCTTAACGTCAGATGGCACAACGGGAGATGCGCCGACAGTGAAACTTGGTGATACCGTGAAAGTTGAACACGGACGCAACACGAAAGTGTCAGCTGTGGAAAAAGATGAAAACAACAATATTATTTCTTATCATATTGATGTTGACGGTATCCCAATGGCATATGTCAATGCAGCAGGTGATGTGTTGGCAAATATTGGTGGTAAGTTCTATGTTGTTAACAAAGACGGAACCATTAATCTTACAAATAAAGTAATGAAAGATGGTCAAGAAGTTGAAGCCGATACTAAGATTGCTGGCGTGAAATTAGTCAACCCGCAAGGTGATCAATCTAAAGGTGGCGATGCACAAAAACTTGGCAACGTTGCAGATGGTGCGTTAACTGCGGGTAGCAATGAAGCCGTAAATGGTGGACAAATTGCCGATATTCTTGGGGCTGATGTTACTAAAGAAGAAGTCGAGGAAAATGGTCAGAAAGTTACGAAAACTAAAGTAACCAATAAAAATCCTAATATTACTAAGGGCATTGGTAATACAGGAGAAACTACTATCACTGAAGCGATTGCAGCGTCTAGAAGCACGGTTACTGTTCAAAAAGATGAGAAGAATCTTACTGTTACAGAAGAAAAAGCAGCCGATAAAAGTACCACCTATAAAGTGGGCTTAAGTAGAACACCTAACTTTGATAAAGTTGAGTTGGTTACAAATGCCGATGAAGATGGTAACACGCATAAAGTGGCGTTATCCGCTTCAAGAGATCAGCTCGGTAACGTGTTAAATGTAGGTACGCCTGAGGTGGTTGATCCTGCAACAGGACAAACAACTACACCAGCTAACCTCACCCGTATTGCTGGCGTGGCGAATGGTCAGTTAGATACAGACGCTGCGAATATGGGACAACTACGTGAAGTGGGTAGAACGTTAGAAACGAAGATTATCACGCTCGATAAGAAAGTGAATAAGATGAACAATGAACTACGTGCGGGGATTGCAGGTGCGATTGCAACAGCAAACTTACCACAAGCCGCCGTTGCAGGATCAGGTATGGTCTCTGTGGCAGCAGGTACTTACGGTGGACAAAATGCCGTAGCCGTTGGTTTATCGAAAGTCTCGGATAACGGTAAAGTGGTGTTGAAGTTCAGCAGCTCATCTGACAGCCAAGGCAAAGTTGGCGTCGGCGCAGGGGTTGGTTTCTACTTCAAATAATCCATACTGAGCAATTAATCATAAAGACCAAACAGGCAAGCTTGTTTGGTCTTTTTGTTATTTATTAGGTGATGCCGTTTAAATCTTATTGATAAGTCAATTAAGTGGTGCTTAACCTCAGAATGTTGTTAGTCTAATAAGCTAAGAATAAATTAATATGATGTTGATAAACGGAAGTGCTTTATTAAGTTCTGTGTTATAGAATATTTATAATCAATGCGGTATAGGTAGTCTGATAAAAAAGGTATAGCGAATGGCGGCGACAAATTTTAAAACAGAGAATAATACATTTAGAAAATTAATGGGGAATGGACTTATTTATAAAATTCCTCGTTTTCAGCGAGATTATAGTTGGGACGTTGAACAGTGGGAAGATTTATGGGCAGATATTATGGCAACGTTATCGGAGAGTTCTTCTCACTATATGGGGTATCTAGTGCTGCAATCAAAAGATGATAAGGCTTTTGATGTGATCGATGGGCAACAACGTTTGACAACCTCGACATTGATTGTATTAGCTATTTTAAAAAATCTGCAGCGTTTGATTGATGAGGGGATTGACGCTGAAGCTAATCAACAGCGCCATGCACAAATTCGTCAAACTTATATTGGTTATTTAGATCCCGTTACGTTAATTTCTCGGGCAAAATTAACGTTAAATCGCAATAATGATGAATATTTTCAAACGTATTTAGTGCCATTGAGACCACTACCTTTGCGTGGTTTCCGTTCGTCAGAGCATTTATTGCGTCAGGCATTTGAATGGTTTGACAAAAAAGTACAGGACTATTTGAAACCTATACAAGAGGAAAAAGGACAAGCTTTAGCGCAATTAGTTGAAGATATTAGCGATCATCTCTTTTTTACGGTTATTACGGTAACTGATGAGTTAAATGCTTACAAAGTGTTTGAAACATTAAATGCGCGAGGGGTACGTTTATCATCAACAGATTTATTGAAAAATTATTTATTTGCGGTATTAGATAAATCGATGGAGTCCTCTTTGGAGCTGAAATCGCTAGAAGATCGTTGGGAAAATATTGTGAACCGTTTGCAATCTGAAAAGTTTCCTGATTTTTTGCGTATTTATTGGAATAGTCGATATAAATTTTCAAGACAAGCTGAATTATTTAAAACAATTAGACAGCATATCCGTGATAAAGAAGCGGTTTTTGCTTTGCTTCGTGGTATGGAAGAGGATTTAGATAATTATCTTGCACTTTGCTCGCCAGAAGCTTCCGATTGGTGTCAAACGGATAAGCAACTCGCTGCAATTTTAAAAATGTATCGAGTAAAACAACCATTTTCGTTGTTACTTGCTGCCAAACGTGATTTCTCAGCTGCTGAATTTTCAGAATTGTTACGTGCCATTATGGTTATCTCTTTCCGCTATAATACGATTGGTGCTTATAGCCCGACAGAACAGGAACGAATTTATAATGCGATTGCTGAACAAATTAGCCAGCATAACATTAAATCGCTATCTCAAGTTTGGGGCTTGTTAAAGCCTATTTATATTGATGATGTTCGTTTTTATGCCGATTTTTCGGAAAAAATAATAAAAACAACGGATTCTAGATCTAAAAAAATTGTTCGTTATATTTTATGTGCATTGGAAAAACAACTTTCAGGTAATGACCATGATTTTGTTAGCGATAGTTTTAATATTGAGCATATTTTGCCGCAAAATGCACCTGATGGCTGGGGAGATTTTAGGCATGATGAAAGCAATGCTTTAGTATATCGTTTAGGAAATATGACGTTATTGCAGTCGGGAACAAATAGAGATTTAGGTGTTTTAGACTATGCACAGAAACGTTCTGCTTTACTGAAGAGTAATTTTCTCATTACCCGTAAATTAGCTGAAGATTATCAAGAATGGACAGCTGAAAAAATTGCGAGCAGACAAAAGTGGTTAGCAAATCAAGCAAAAACAATTTGGCGGGTATCACAGTTGACTTAATTTGCCATAGAGTAGAAAAAGGGTAGATATTTTGCTAAATTGACCCCTTTCATTATTTCCAATTATTTTTTCACCAATTTTTACGTCATATGTTAGAAAGTTTAGCGATTATTTTAGTGCCATTATTTTTAGGTTATTTGATTAAAAGTAACAACGTAACATTTATGCACGGGATTAATAAAGGTATTATGGTGTTGTTATACCTTATTTTATTTGTAATGGGTTGTTCTTTGGGGCAATTAGATAATCTTGCACAAACCTTGCCTGATATTGCGGTGAAAGCGACGGTATTTAGTGTGTTGATTCATGGCTTAAATATTGCTTGTTTGGCGTTATATGATCGCTATTATCCCGCCAAAACACTTAAAGCAAACAAAGAGATGCCGTCAAGATTAAAACTGATTTGGGATTCAACCAAAATGTGTAGTATGGTTGGGGTTGGTTTTATCGTTGGGTTATTAAGTAAACATTATTTTCTTATTCCGCATGGTTCAAGCACGTATGTGTTGATTGTGTTAATTTTTCTGGTCGGTATCCAGCTGCGTAATAGTGGCATTAATTTGCGTGAAGTCTTCTTTAATAAACACGGTATTGGGATCTCCATTGTTTTTACGGTCAGTTCATTAGTGGGGGGGATTCTTGCGGCATTATGTTTAAGTTTGCCGATTTCACAAGGGCTAGCGGTCTCGTCTGGTATGGGGTGGTATTCCCTTTCTAGTGTGTTGTTAAATGATGCTTGGGGACCTATTTGGGGGAGTATTGCATTTTTTAATGATCTTTCTCGTGAAATTGCCAGTTTATTTTTAATTCCGTTATTTATGCGTCATTATCGTGCTACGGCAGTGGGATTGGCTGGCGCTACCGCTTTAGATTGCACCTTGCCAATTATCCAGCGTTCTGGTGGGGTAGAAGCGGTGCCATTAGCGTTAAGTTTTGGTTTTATTATCAATTTGTTAGTGCCAGTATTGTTGGTGTTTTTTAGTCGTATTCCGTTGGGATAAGCAAATTTAAGTTTTCAATGTTAATAGGCAATCTCGTATATTAATGAACTGGTATTGCCTCCTCAACAGGCGCATAATTGCCTTGATGATGATATTCCGTAGGTAAATCATCATCTGTTGCTTCATCGACGGAATCGTTGCTGTTTAGCTGTAAAGCGTCCCAAATGCTAGGCTGAGGTTCTGTTACTTGGTATTCTGTTGAAGCGCAAGGGTTGTGATTTATCCACACTGGAATTGTTTGCCCACCACCCTGACAAGCCCAACCACCATAGTTGTTAATCGGTACCCATTTTAAGCTTGAAATAAAGGGTAGTGTTAATGGTTTAACGTCAATATTAGGGAGAAGGGTTTTGTAAATTTGTAATGCTCCTGAAGCGCCAGTGAGCTTGGTTTTGCGGTTGTTATCTAGTCCTGCCCAAACAGTGGTAATATGGTTGCCATCAATGCCTACAAACCAAGTGTCTCGTCCATCATTGGTTGTGCCTGTTTTGCCTGCGAGGTGTAAAGCTGAAAATTTTGGTTGTAAGCTACGTGCCGTGCCACGCTCAACCACTTGTTGCATAGCAAATAAGGTTTCAATCGTCGCTTCTTCTGCGACGACTTGCTCTGGATTCATTGTGCGTTGATAAAACTGATGTCCATCACGGCTAACAATATAACGGATTGTTGTTAATGGAATTTTAGCGCCTTTATTGGCGATCACTTGATATAACTTTGTTACATCATAAGGCGAGATAGCATATGAGCCTAATAGCATAGAGGGAACACGAGGGATTATTGCTTGATCCCAGCCCATACTTTTTTGATTGCGAATAATATTATCTAAGCCAATCGCCATACCAATATTCACGGTTGGAATATTCAGTGATCTGACGAGCGCATCTAAGAGTAATACTGAGCCACTATATTTGCGGTCGTAATTGCGTGGTTGCCATGCAGGCTGACCTTTTA
The DNA here is from genome assembly GCF_042433055.1 of Gallibacterium trehalosifermentans. NCBI lineage: Bacteria > Pseudomonadati > Pseudomonadota > Gammaproteobacteria > Pasteurellales > Pasteurellaceae > Gallibacterium > Gallibacterium trehalosifermentans. The sequence goes on along the minus strand of NZ_JBHLWB010000001.1, from coordinate 495,900 downwards.
GTGGAATACTAATTGGTTGATTTTTAATTGGGGTGTTGAGAGCAAAGCGTTCAGGATAAGAAAGTGCCGTTAAATAAATGGACGGTTTTACTAAAGATCCAATTTGTCTTTTTGCAGATAAAACACGATTGAATCCTGCATAATGAACGTTTGTCCCTGAAACTAACGCTTGAATTTCGCCTGTGTGATAATTTGCAATGATCATTGCTGCTTCTAAATCAGGCATTTGATGTTGTTGTTTTAATTGTGTTGTACCTTGAATAATCGCAGATTCTGCTTGCTCTTGTAGAATAGGATCTAGGGTAGTAAATATTTTTGCGCCAGAAAGAAAATTGAGCTTTTTATTTCCCAGTAATTGATTAAGTTCTTGACGTACCGCTTGCATAAATCCTGGTTGTGCTTGTTGCATTGGGCGTTGTGATTGTACGCCTAATGGACGCTGACTTAACATTTGATAGAGGGAGTTATCGATAATGTTATGTTGTAACATAAGTTGCAATACGGTGTTACGCCGTTTTTTGGCATTTTCTGGATTACGCCAAGGATTATAAATTGATGGACCTTTTACCATTCCCACCAATAAAGCAATTTGATCAAGACTAATCTCTTGGATTGGGCGACCAAAGTAAAATTGGCTTGCTAGCGCAAAACCATGAATTTGCGTATTGCCACTTTGCCCAAGGTAGATTTCATTTAAGTAGGTTTCTAAAATATGATTTTTATCATAATGTGCATCTAGCATAATTGCCATAATGATTTCGTTGAACTTGCGAGTTAACGTGCGTTCATTACTTAAAAAGAGATTTTTGACTAATTGCTGTGTAATCGTGCTACCACCTTGAACGGTATGTCCTGCTTTTAAGTTATTGACCAAAGCACGCATAATCCCAATAAAGCTAACGCCATCGTGAGTAAAGAAATGACGATCCTCTGTTAGAATTAAAGTATCAATAAGGAAACGTGGATATTGTTGCAATGGAATCGCTAAGCGTTCTTCATTTTCCGAATTTAACATTGCAATCAATTTTGGCGAAAGACGAAATTCAGTAATCACTTTTTGCATCACTAAATCTTCAATGACGGCAAGTTTTTGTTGTTGGAAACGAAGACGTAATACTCGCTGTGGTTCTGCGCGATCAGGAAAGGTAAATGCGCGGCGAATGAGCACGATCGTTTCTTGTTCAATTTTAAAATCGCCAGGTGCGGCAAGCAGAGAAGTTTGCCGATAGCCATTTTCTATTAGTTGTTTTTTTACTTGCGCAAAAGTGGGTTCTGCTGCTTGCGTAATACGCGGAATTTGCCCATAAACCTCAGCAGGTAATTGCCAAATTTGTCCGTCCATTTTGGCGCGAATTTTACCGTCTAAATAAATACCATAAAATGCGATGATAAAAATGACGGTGATGCCAAGTTTTATTAAGAAAGAGAAAAGGCGTTTTTTTACTGATAAATATTTCTTTTTTGCTGCGTTTTTTGCCATATGATGTAACTACAATTTGCGGTTAGCGATGAATTTATTGCTTTTGTTTCTCTAATTTTATGACATAATCCAGTGCCTGCTCAAATTGAGCAAAATAGTGTTGTTCCCCGATTAATTGAATGATACCTGATTTTTTCAATTCACGATCAACACGTTTATTGGCACCAGAAAACATCACGATAACATCACGACGATGTAATGAGCGAATAACATCTTCTAAGGCTTGAATGCCTGTCATATCAATAAAAGGTACCCATTTTAAACGAATAATTAAGCATTTTGCATCAGTATTGGTGCCAGCTAATGCACGCTCAAAGTTTTCGACTGCACCAAAGAAGAAGGGTCCTTCTAACGCAAATACTAAAGCAGATTCAGGTAAGGTTTCTTGTTCGCCTTGACGCGCCAGTTCTTGATTAATTTCTTGCGCACTGCTTGGGGAAATTTCAACACTTGATGCCATTCTTTTCAGAAAATAAAGTGTCGCTAAAATAACGCCAATATTCACGGCGATGACTAAATCGGCAAAGACAGTTAAGAAAAAGGTAATTAAGAGAATGACCACATCTGCACGAGGTGCCCGTTTAATCATATTGAGGAAACGTCTTGCTTCGCTCATATTCCACGCTACAACAAATAAAATCGCTGCTAATGCGGCAAGCGGAATGTGGGCGGCGAGCGGTGCAAGCGCCACTAAAATAATGACTAACGTTAACGCGTGAATAATTCCAGCTAACGGGCTATTGCCACCATTACGGATATTGGTTGCTGTTCGGGCAATCGCACCAGTGGCGGCAAAACCACCAAAAAGTGGCGTGAGAATATTGGCAATACCTTGTCCAATTAATTCTTGATTAGGTTGATGTTTGGTGCCTGCCATGCCATCGGCGACGACAGCGGAGAGCAGGGATTCAATCGCGCCTAACATGGCGATAGTAAAGGCAGGTCCAATGAGCGTGATGATTTGATGCCATTCTAAATGTGGAATGGAGAGTTTAGGCAAGCCTTGTGGAATGCCTCCAAAGACACTGCCGATCGTTTTTACGCCGTCAAATTGCACAACTTGTTGTAGTAAGGTAATGGCAACCAGTGCGATTAATGGAGCGGGAATGCGGTGTAAATATTTAATTTTCGGTGCATATAAGACTACGAGTAATGCGGTAATTGCTAATAGTGTGGTAGCAAGGTGAAATTGCGGCAAAATTTGTAAAAGATGCCAAACTTGTTGATGAAAATGGTCTCCCTCAACGGCGGGTAAACCGAAAAAATTTCGCCATTGTCCAACCCAAATAATCACCCCAATGCCTGCGGTGAAACCAACAATCACGGGCGCTGGAATAAATTTAATAATCGCGCCCATTTTACTGATGCCTAAAGCAAAAAGGATTAACCCTGCCATTAGGGTTGCAATTTGTAAGCCCTCAATCCCGTATTGGGCGGTAATGCCAGATAGAACAACAATAAATGCGCCTGTTGGACCTGCAATTTGTAACCGACTGCCACCAAACAGCGAAACGGCTATCCCTGAAATAATTGAGGTATAAATTCCCTGTTCAGGTTTTACACCCGAGGCGATGGCAAATGCCATGGCTAAAGGTAGGGCAACTACCCCCACAATCACGCCAGCGATAAGGTTATTGAGCCAATATTTCTTTTGTAATAGCCCTGCTTTGTAGGCTTCTTGAATTGCAAACATAGTGATGATTTTTTATGAAAAATGAACAGCTTATTATAGACTAGCTAAAGGGTTTCTCAATAACGATTCCGTCAAAAGCATGTTTATTTTTAGGGTTTTAGTAAGCGGGGAGAGGTATTTTTACGCTTTTGGTAATAAAAAAGAAAAAACGCCATTGAAAACAATGGCGTAACTACAAAAAAATTACTCTACTTCTTCGACTAATTCAGGCGTTTTAAATGGAGAGGGTTGACCTGTTAATTTAGCCAGAATACTTGCCAGCGTTTGACGCATCTCTTTACGATGCACGATCATATCAATTGCCCCTTTTTCTAATAAGAATTCACTGCGTTGGAAACCTTCAGGTAATTTTTCTCGTACAGTTTGCTCAATAACACGTGGACCAGCAAAACCAATTAAGGCTTTGGGCTCAGCAATATTAATATCTCCTAGCATGGCAAAACTAGCAGAAACCCCGCCTAATGTTGGATCAGTCAGTACGGAAATAAACGGGACACCTTGTTCACGCATTTTTGCTAATACTGCGCTGGTTTTTGCCATTTGCATTAAGGAGATTAATGCTTCTTGCATTCTTGCGCCACCACTGGCAGAAAAGCACACAAACGGACAATTATCAGCTAATGCTTTTTCTGCCGCTTTGACAAATTTTGCTCCAACAACGGATCCCATGGAACCGCCCATAAAATCAAAATTAGAGGCAGCCGCCACAATCGGCATATCATAAAGTTTGCCCGAGAAAACGATCAAGGCATCTTTTTCGCCTGTTTGTTTTTGTGCTGCAGAAAGGCGATCTTTATAGCGTTTTAAATCCTTAAATTTTAAGATGTCTTGCGGCTCAAGATCAGCGGCTAATTCTACTGCGCTCTCTTCATCTAATAATGCTAAGAGACGAGTGCGCGCATCAATGCGCATATGGTGTCCACATTTTGGACAAACTTCTAAATTACGGCTAAGTTCTTCACGATATAAAACTTGTTCACAGCCAGTACATTTTGTCCAAATACCTTCTGGTACATTTGATTTACGTGCCCCTGAAATAGGGTTTTTATTAAAAATTCTTTCAATCCAGCTCATAATTTACTTTATCTCCAAAGTGAGAATGATTGCGAATGCGGGCGTTATTAAAGCATAAATTTCACAAATTGAGTATCTTTTCCTGCGTTTTACCCGATACTGTCAGCTAAAAATAGGGGACCCACTGCATTTTTAGGGAGTTGGTACGCTTCTGGATAACAAACCTCCACTAAATATAAGCCTGCTGCTTTTGCGGTGGGGGCAGCGAGCGTACGATCTTTTTGGGCTAATAGCCATTGAATCCATTCTGGCGGCTGTTTTCCTGTGCCAACTTCTAATAAGCTACCAACGATATTTCTGACCATATGATGCACAAAAGCATTGGCTTGAATATCGACGATAATATAGTTGCCTTTGCGTGAGACATTTAAATGATGCACATTACGATTAGGGGATTTTGATTGGCATTGCGCCGCACGAAAGGAACTGAAATCATTCTCTCCCAATAAAAATTGACCAGCAAGGTGCATTTTTTCCGCATCAAGTGGTTGATGATAATGGGTGATGCCTGCTGCTAAAATTGCGGGGCGTTGTGTATGATTATAAATAATGTAACGATAACGACGAGAAAGTGCACTGAAACGCGCGTGAAATTCATCGGGCACGTCTGTTGCCCAACTGACAGCAATCTCAGGCGGTAAATGGACATTGGTACCAAATGTCCATGCTTGGGTTGGACGAGTCGCATTGGTAGTAAAATGAATTACTTGCCCCGTTGCATGAACACCTGCATCAGTTCGTCCAGCGCAAAAAATTTCAATCGGCTCATTGGCGACAATGCTTAATGCTCGTTCAATTTCACCTTGAACACTTTGTACTGATTGTTGTTTTTGCCAACCAAAGTAGCGAGAACCATCGTAAGTGATGCCAAGTGCAATTTTTTTCATAACAGTTATTAAGTCGTTTGTTATCTAAATAAAAAAACACCAACAAAAATTGTTGGTGTCTTTTTTACCACGTTAAATTAAACGCGTTTGAAGTCAATGTGAAGAAGTTTTGGTTTGAAGTGGTGGCGTTGCATTGCTTGCGCTTTTACCGCAACTTCTTTACCTTCAATAACCAAAGTAATGACTTCAGAATAGAAGCTATCTTGAACTTGAGCGTTATTTAATTCATCGTGATTTAACACAATAGATACTGGTGCTTCTTCACCGCCATAAACGATGGCAGGAATTTGACCATTTCTACGCAAGCGGCGGCTCGCACCCTTTCCTTGCGATTGACGAACTTCAGCATTAAATTTAAACATTTTAATATCTCTATTTAATTAAACCTAAAAAGGTTGTTAAACAAAACAAGCTACAGGCGACCCAGCAGCTTGACAAAATAAGTGCTGAAAAAAATCAGCTGGAGAATTATAGATAAACTAATTGAAAAAGCAATATTTTTTCCCGTATATGTTTGATTTTTGATTGGACAAAATGCGAATTTTTTTCGATAAAATGGATTTTTTGTATCTACATCAATAATTGTAACATTTTAGGTAGTAATTCCTTATTAAAGAGGGCAAAATAATACGTTGAAATAAAGAGAGAATCTTACTATTTAGATGAAAAACTGTATTTTTAATTTGGAAGTTTGTTGTGCAATTATTAGTTGAATTTTTTAGTAATTATGGCTATTTCGCAGTTTTATTTGTTTTGATAATTTGTGGGTTTGGTGTACCAATTCCAGAGGATATTACGTTGGTTTCTGGCGGTATTATTGCTGGGTTAGGTTATGCAAATCCGCATATTATGTTGCTTGTCAGTATGCTAGGCGTATTGTTGGGGGATAGTACGATGTATTGGCTAGGCAGAATTTATGGGGTAAAAATTCTTCGTTTTCGTCCATTACGTCGGATTTTAAAGCCAAAAACGATGCGTGCTGTGCGAGAAAAATTTGATCGTTATGGAAATCGAGTATTATTTATTGCACGTTTTTTACCAGGATTAAGAGCGCCAATTTATATGGTGGCAGGTATTACAAGACGAATTAGTTTTATCAGATTTGTGTTATTAGACTTTCTGGCTGCAATCATTTCGGTGCCTGTTTGGGTGTATTTAGGCTATCACGGGGCACACAATCTAGATTGGATCAAAGCGCAGATCAGTAAAGGGCAAACGGGGATTTATATTTTATTAGGTTTACTTGCTTTATATTTAGTCTTTCATTATTTCCGCAAAAAGCGCCAATAAATAGTATTTATTGAATAAACAGCATTTAATCTTGTTAGGTTAAATGCTTTTTTTATGTCATTAATAGCTTTTCTTTTTTCTTATGATAATTATCAGATGCAAAAAAATTTTTACGGTCGCTAATCTAATAGTAAAAATAAAGTGTGTTCTGTTGAGGAGAAATAGGCAAAAAGTTGTGTTAGCTCAAATTCTATTGCTGCAATCTCTTTTATAATTCCTGCCACTTTTTTGTGATAAAGGAAAAAATAATGAGTTGTTTTTTTGTAACGGGTACGGATACGAACGTTGGGAAAACGATTGTGAGTCGTGCAATTATTCAAGCCTTACAAGCACAGGGAATTAAAATTGTAGGCTATAAACCGATTGCCTGTGGTGAAGAAGATAGTATTTATACTGAATCATTAAAAGATGAATTTGAAGTTAACCTCTCAGAAGATAATAAAGATGTTAAAACATTAATGGATAGTACGAATCAGCCTGTAACGTATCAAGAAGTTAATAGTTATACTTTCACTGAAAGTAGTGTACCTGTATTAGCCGCATTAGATGAAGTGAGTAATATTGATATTAATAAAATAAATCAAGATTTAGATTACTTAGCATCACGTTATCAATCGGTGCTTGTTGAAGGGACTTATGGTTGGTTAACACCCATTAATCGAGAGGTAACATTCGATAAGTGGGTTAAGGATCGCAAAATGCCAGTTGTCTTGGTGGTGGGAATTAAAGAGGGTTGTGTGAATCATGCTTTATTGACCGCACAATCAATTATCGCTGCAGGTGTCCCATTAATTGGCTGGGTGGCAAATCGTATTAATCCTTGCTTGCGTCATTATGCGGAAATTATCAAGTTGTTACATCAGGTTATTGATGCGCCGTTATTAGGCGAGATCCCTTATATTCACCGCCCCGAACAGCAAGAATTAGGACATTTTATAACAAATCTTGATCGCTTAACTTATTTGAAAACAGAAATTTGTTAATCTTAAAAAAGCCTCGATTGAGGCTTTTTTTAAATCTCTCTATTGAAATGAGAATTGTTATCAAATAAAATTCGCCAACTTTATTATGGAGAATAGTGTTAGGTGGATTGTGTTCGAATTAAATGCTGTTTCATTTTCGATTGCAGAGAAAGTACTACTACAACCAATTTCATTGCAGTTTTCGACTGGAAAAATTTATGGAATTATTGGACCAAATGGTTCAGGAAAATCCACGCTAATTAAATTACTCGCTCGCCAACAGTCCGCCTCTAGTGGGCAGTTATTGTTTAATCAACGTCCAGTTGCATATTGGAAACCACGAGAATTTGCACAACAAGTTGCTTATTTGCCACAGCACCTACCACAAGCCAGCCATCTAAAAGTTAAAGAGTTACTACAAATGGGGCGTTATGCTTGGCAAGGTTTGTTAGGTCGTCATTCAGAAAAGGATCAACAAGCAATAACTGAAGCATTACAACGCACTAATATGCAACGTTATGCAGATCAATTAGTGGATACATTATCTGGTGGTGAACGTTCTCGCGCTTGGTTGGCGATGTTACTGGCACAACAAAGTCGCTTTTTATTGCTTGATGAACCACTTGCTGCATTAGATATTGCGCATCAAGTGGAGGTGATGCAATTAATTCAACAACTCACACAACAGCTTCAAATTGGTGTAGTAATTGTTATCCATGATATTAATCTGGCAGCTCGCTTTTGTGATCACTTGATTGCCTTGCAAAATGGACAATTATTAATGCAAGGAATACCACAAACGTTAATGACAAATACGCAACTTAAAAAAATTTATCACATTGATTTAAATGTGATTTCTCACCCATTTGTAGATGATACCCCAGTTGCATTTTATTAAAGGAGGTATCAGTGATAGAAAGAATGTTAAAACGCATTTTGCTTTTATTAAGTCTATTAATCATTCATCTTGGTAGTAGTGCGAATCCTAGCCAGTTACGTTTAGCCTCGTTGGATTGGACGGTGAGCGAAACCTTAATTGCATTATCTGCTGCACCGATTGCCGTAGGCGATGCGCTACGTTATCGTCAATGGGTAGCGACTCCTGAATTAGCTGCTGAAACCGTCGATTTAGGATCGCGGTTAATGCCTAATCGTGAATTATTAGCGACATTGCCGTTAGATAAATTTATTAATAGTTCAATGTATGCCAGTTTAACGCCAATATTGGCAACCTATGTCGGGCAAGATAATGTGGTGATTGTTGATTTTTATCGTGTGGGAAATATTTGGCAAAATCAGCTTGCCGCAACACGCCAGATAGCCACTTTAATTGGGCAACCTGAACGAGGCGAGCAGTTAATCCAACAAACAGAGCAATTATTACAAAACTTAAAAACACAAATAAGCGCAATGACAGCTCGCCCTATTCTAATGGTACAGTTTGATGACGCACGGCATTTACGGGTGTATGGGGAAAATAGCTTATTAGGTGCTGTTGCGGCTAAGTTAGGATTACAAAATGCCTGGCAAGATCCTGTCGGTATTTGGGGAACAAGCACAGTTGATATTCATCAGTTAGCGCAGTTAGCAAAAAATAGTCGTTTGGTGGTGATAAAACCTTATCCAATTAATGTACCTAGCGCATTGGCAAAAAATAGTTTGTGGCAGCGTTTACCAATGGCAAAAGATCCGATTATTCTCCCCACCATTTGGACATTTGGTGGATTACCGTCTGCACAGCGTTTTGCGTTAGCGTTAACTCAAGCGTTACAGCAGGGAGGTGAAACGTGGTAGCACGTAAACTGGTTGTCTGGAATAGTAGCTTACTATTGATCGCCTTATTGCTGATTTGGGGGCTATTTGCACTGCAATTACCACAAGAGAATAGCGCAATAGAGGCTAATTCTTTGGCGTGGCTATTAATCCAAAATTATACGTTACCTCGAATGACGATTGCGATTCTTGCAGGGGTAGCGCTTGGTTTGGCAAGTTTATTATTACAACAGATTGTCAATAATCCATTAGCCTCAGATAGCACATTGGGAGTGGGAAGTGGCGCCCAGCTTTTACTCTTTATTGCTACACTATTTGTCCCCAATTTGCTCACTTGGGGAACAACAATCATTGCCTTTTTAGGTGCTTTGCTTGCGTTAGTTACCGTTTTTCTATTAGCGTGGCGACAAACCTTATCGCCGTTATTGCTTATTTTGGCAGGGTTAGTTGTCAATCTCTATTTTGGCGCAATTAGTGCCACACTTATGTTGTTTTATCCTGAAGAATCACGCGGTTTAATGATTTGGGGAGCAGGATCATTAGTACAAGAAAGTTGGCAAGATAGTTGGCAATTATTTGGATTATTGCTGCCAGCAATATTGTTATTAGCAATATTACAGCGTCCATTAGCGATTTTAGGCTTAAACGAAAGTAATGCGAAAAGTTTAGGAGTATCAGTACAAAAAGTACGTGTTTTCGGGTTATTGTTAGCCGCTTATTTAGTTGCGATTGTGGTAAGTCGAGTCGGAATGCTAGGGTTTATTGGTTTTATTGCTGCCGCATTAAGTCGTCAATTAGGTGTCCGTTCATTTAAAATGCAAATGTTGCAAACCGCTTATCTTGCAGCGATGCTATTACTCATCACTGATCTTATTTTGCAGCTTTTATTAGAATATTATCAGCTAAATTTACCCACTGGCGCAGTAACTTCACTTCTTGGTACGCCATTATTGCTTTGGTTGATGTTCAGACATTTGCCTCAAGGTCGATATTTGCAAACCTCGCAGACGCACGCTGTTGTTCGCTTATCACAACGTTATTATACTTGGCTAATTTTATTTGCTTTATTGTTGGTGTTGATATTGGCGTTAATGGTGGGACGTAGTGATCAGGGGTGGCAAATTAACTGGCAACAATCCCTGCTGACACTGCGTTATCCACGTATGAGTTATGCCTTTGTTGCAGGTGTGTTATTAGCGTTAGCTGGCGTATTGTTACAACGTATCAGTTTTAATGCTATGGCAAGTCCCGAATTATTAGGGATTACATCAGGTGTCAGTTTTGGGGTATTAGTAGTTATTTTTCTATTTGCCCAAGCAAATATTGTGGATTTTTGGATCGCTGGCGTGATTGGGGCATTAATCGTTTTGCTGCTACTTATTGGTTTAAATCACCATTCAGGCATGTTAGCCGAACGTATATTACTGACAGGTATGAGTTTAACGGCGTTGTTTGATGCAGTACAACGCATCATCTTGGCAAGTGGTGATTTCCGTTTACAACAATTATTAAGCTGGACATCTGGTTCAACTTACTATGCGGAAAACTCACTCGCCATACTGTTATTACTGATGAGTGGAATCGCTGTTATCGGTGCATTATCTATCGCAAAATGGTTAGATTTATTAGGTTTGCAGGCAGTGATGGCACAATCATTAGGCTTGAATCTTAATTATGTGCGCTGGTGGTTGATTTTATTTAGTGCAGGGTTAACGGCAATCGCAACATTGATGATTGGACCATTAAGCTTTATTGGGCTACTTGCTCCTCATTTTGCAAAATTTTTAGGGTTTTATCATGCACGTTCACAACTTATTAGCAGTGCATTACTTGGCGGTATTGTGATGACCTTAGCGGATTGGTTAGGGCGACAAATTCTTTTTCCTTATGAAATTCCAGCAGGTTTAATGGCAACCTTATTAGGGGGGAGCTATTTCTTATTTTTAGTCAGAAAGTTGTAATTCATTTAATTTAATTAGGAGTCAGTGATGAAAAAATTTCATTTAATTAGTCTATTTTGCAGCGTATCGCTCTCATTTGCTGCTCAAGCACATGATCTTTGGGCTTATGGGCAACAAGTTATGACTGATAAACCGTTACAAGCGGTATTAGGATATGGTGATCGTTTTCCATTAGGTGAGCCTATTGCGGAAAGCCGACTCAATATTCTTGATCCATTGGTATTACATAAGGTTGATGGGAGTAAAGAAACTTTAACGCAGCAAGGTAAGAACTATCATTACGTAACTAAAGAGAACTTATCTGCAAGTGAATATAAGATTTCTGGTAGCTATAAACCAACATTTTGGTCAAAAAATGCAAAAGGGTGGCAACGTGAAAATCTCGTACAAATGCAAGATGCAGAGTATTGTGAAGAATCAAGTATGTTTGCGACAACCTATATTAATACTGGTATTGAGGTCAGTGATTTTGCGATTACTCCAGTCGGCTTACCATTAGAAATTGTGCCATTAGTTGATCCTACGGATATTCGTCCTTTAGAAGCGGTGCCTTTTCAAGTGCTCTATAACGGCGAGCCAGCAAAAGAGGTGGTGGTAATTGGTACTACCAATGAATTTACTAAATTAGATGAAAAAGCAGTTTATGATCATCGTGAACCTCAAGCTTTTTCTGGCAAAACAGACGCACAAGGCAAGATTAATGTTATTCCAGCGTTAGCGGGAACATGGAAGATTAAAGCGACTTATGAAATGCCATATCCTGATCAAAAGATTTGCCAAAAACGTAAGTTATATAGCACCTATACCTTTAGCGTCAATGCAAAATAATTCATTAAATTTTATTCACTTTTTAAGTAATCTAAGGAACTTTTATGCAAAAGAAAATATTTAAATTATCGTTATTATCAACGGCATTGTGCTTATCAATAAATCCAGCAATGGCAGAAGAAACGCAGGAGTTGGAAGCGATTGATGTTGTTGCTGGTTCAATGTACCGTATGGGAGAAGTTCCTGTTTATCAGGCAAAATCAGCAGTAGCGATTACTCGTGAACAGCTTGATCAGCAAAATATTAGCAAAATGGACGAAATCGGTCGTTATCAATCTGGTTTCCAAAATCAAGTATTTGGTGAAGATACCAATACTAACTGGTTTAGAGTGAGAGGAACAGAAGTTACACAAGCAATCGATGGTTTACCTTTGTTTAGTTATGGTTTCTTTACCCCTTATACTAATACTTTTGCTGTAGAAGCGATAGAGATCACCAAAGGAGCGGACGCAATGACTTTTGGTGCTGCGAAATCTGGTGGTTTAATAAATTATGTAACTAAGCGTCCGCATAAAGAACAGATTGGTAAAGGTGAGTTCAAACTGAATATTGGCAATAATACCCAATATGGTTTTGCGGCAGATTATACAGGCGCTATCAATGGTGATGAAAGTTTACGTTATCGCTTAGTAAGTTCATATGGTGCAAAAGATGGACAATGGGAAGGAACTAAAAATAGCACTTTCTATATTGCGCCAACAGTAGAGTGGGACATCAGTGATCGTACTCGTTTAACTTTATTAACCAGTTATCAATTTGATAAAGGGATTCCTAGTTCAAACTTCTTACCACAAGAGGGAAGTTTAGTGGCATTTCCTAATGGAGAATATATCAGTCGTTCCACTAATTTAGGAGATCCAATTAATGATAGAGAATATAACCGTCAGTATAATATTGGCTATGAATTGAGCCACAAATTTGATCATGGATTAAGTCTACATAGTAGTTATCGTTATAGTTATGTGAATAATTATCATCGTGGTTCTTATGCCTATCCTTCAGCATATAATCCTGATTGGTCGCCACTTGCCCCTAGTGCTGTTGGTTATGTATTAGCGAGGGGTGTTGTTTATAACAATGGTATTTCGAGGAGCCATAGTTTAGATAATCATATCAACTGGCAGTTTGAGCAAGATTGGTTTAAAAATACAGTAAGTGTGGGAGTGGATTATCGTCATCAAAAAGTGAATGCACTTTATACTTTGTTTGGTAATACGAGTAACACCAATGTCTTTAATGTCCATTCAGGCTATAACCAAAATCAGAATGTAAGTTCAGCGCCATATACAACGATTACGGCTCGCCAATTAGGACTTTATTTACAAAATCAGAGTCGTTTCTTTGATACGGTGGTATTAAACCTTGGTATACGCCATGATCGAGCTAAACAAGATGAATATACTTCTACGCAAACAGTTAAAAATAATTACACCTCTTATTCTGGTTCATTAATGTATGAGATGCCATTTGGCTTAAATCCTTATTTAAGTTATAGCGAGTCATTTAATTTACCAACAGGATTGAGTGGTAATCAAAAATTATATGATCCTAATATTACACACCAATATGAAGCAGGAATTAAATATTTACCTAGTTGGTTAGATGGTTCGATTACTGTTGCTGGATTTAGAGCCAAAGATAAAGGTGCATTAGTTTCTAATGGTGTAGGAGCAACAGAAAGTAATAAAGATCCTGTTTATCGTAAAGGAATTGAAGTACAAGCAGATGTGAATGTGCTACAAAATTGGAATGTTAGTTTAGCTTATACTTACCTTAAATCGATTACTCGTACCAATACAGGTGATGTACGCAATCCATTATTACCGAAACATACTGTTGCTGCAAAAACAGATTATACCTTTGATAAGGGTATTTTAAGTGGCTTAACCTTAGGTGCAGGTGTGCGTTATATTGGTAAGAGTGTAACAGCACAAGGCTCACTCTATTCGGGTAGAGAAGTGCCATCAACAACATTAGTGGATTTAATGGCTCGTTATCAATTTACGCCAAATTGGAGTACGCAACTTAATGTAGAAAATGTAGGTAACCGCCGTTATCTCGCTGGTTGTGATTACTATTGTTACTATGGTTCAGAACGCAATATTAATGCTTCCATTAGTTATAAATTCTAAAAGAGATAAATACGAATAAACTAAAGGTCTAGCCATCGCTAGACCTTTTCGTTTTTTTAAGAGAAATTAGGTTTCTGATGAGATATTTTTTGCGGGTTTAATTGCTAATAAATTACAGTTTAAATGACTGATAACGTGTTCAGCAGTATTACCTAATAATACCGCAGAAAGTCCTGTGCGTCCGATTGTGCCGAGAACGACTAATTCCGCACCAATTTCTTGCGCCACACGAGGAATTACCTCTTCTGGTAACCCCTCATAGACATGCGTATGATCTTCATCAATAGCAAAATGTTGGCGTAACGCTTTCATATTGATTAGATGTTGCCCACGAATGCTATTACCATAATCAGGCACACTAAATTCAGGTAAATCAAGCGTAATGCCGACAGGCGCCGTCGGGTAGGCCGAAACAAGGTGAATATTGCCTCGATCTAAGCTTTGTGCCAAACTCATACTTAATCCAACTAACTGTTTATTGAAATCATCATGGTATGGTTCATCATCTGAGACATTTACTGCGACTAAAATACGGCGTTGATGTTGCCAATCACCATTTTTAACCATCAGAATTGGACAAGATGATTTACGTAATAATTGCCAATCGGTAGGCGTAAAAATGAGTGAGGAAAAGTCGTCTTCTTGGCGAGTAAATTTAACAACGAGATCGTGATGATGCTTCACAATTTCTTTTTCGATGGCTTCTGCTTCGTTACTTTCCCAAATAATGGTCGTTTTTACTTGAATATTTTGTAAATCATATTCTTTAAGACATTCTGCTAACCAAACTTTTTTATCTTCGATGATGGCGGTAATCATTTCTTCACGTTCTGTTGAGGAATGAGTAACGCTGACAGCATAAGAGAGATCATAAATAGAAAGAAAAGCAGTAAGAGTAACTGGTTGTGAACTATTTTGTTGTTTGATGAGGTGTAAAGCACGCTCTAAGGCTGCTTGTTTTTGATTTTCAGGATCAATCACTACAAGGATATTATTGAAATACATAAAAACCTCCTTATCTAAGTTTTCTTTTATTATAAGGAGGTCAAGAGTGAAAGCAAGTTATTACGGAGTTAATTAGATTGTCAATCTTAATTTAACTTTAGTTGAACCCGCAAGATCGACTAATGCAGGCATATCATTAATTGTAATATATTTGCCTTGAACAGATAACATACCTGTTTTTTGGAAGCGACCAAGCAGACGACTGATAGTTTCTACGGTTAACCCTAAATAATTACCAATATCGCCGCGGGTCATAGTTAAACGGAATTCACGCGCCGAGAAGCCACGTGCAGAATAACGTTTTGAAAGGTTATAAATAAATGCAGCCAGTTTTTCTTCTGCATTCATTTTGGAGAGTAGTAGGATCATCTCTTGATCGCTAAGAATTTCATTACTCATTAAACGGATAATTTGTTGACGTAATTTTGGCATTTTACCCGCCAAATCGTCCAAAATATCATAAGGAATTTCACAAACCATTGAGGTTTCTAATGCTTGGGCAAAGCTTGGGTGGTGCATACTATGAATTGCGTCGAAACCGACTAAATCACCAGGTAAGTGGAATGAGGTAATTTGTTCTTCACCACTTTCACTAATTGTATAGGTTTTGATGGTTCCTGAACGAATCGCATATAAAGATTTTAATTCATCGCCCGCTTTAAAAAGAATTTGAGATTTTTGGATCGGTTTTTTACGTTCAATAATGTTATCTAATTGATCAAGTTCATGCTCATTAAGGGTGAATGGAATACATAATTGACTAATACTGCAATCTTGGCAGTGAATGGCACAGCCTCCCGATTGAACTCTACGACCAACACGGCTTTCAACTAATCCTTTCATCTATAAAACCTCGTACAGAAATAATGTAACAGATGGATTACATTATCTATCTAAAATTTTTGATCTAACGCAATAAATGGTATCATAAAAGAAATTTATTAAGAAGAATAAAATACATCTTTTGAGGTAAAACTTAACGTATGGCAGCAGAAAAGTTAACGAAAAAACGACTAATGCAAATTTTAGTCATGATGGCGATTTTATTGAGTGCATTTTTTTATCGTAGTTGTCATTATCAAAAACAACCATCTATTGAAAAACAAGCAAATATTCTTATTTTATCTTCAAAAGTATAAGAAATTAGTTATATTTTTATGATGCTAGGTAAACAAGTAAATAAAAACCCTCTTCAATATCTGGAGAGGGTTTCTGTTATTATTTTGTGTTGAAAAATAATTATTTTACATTGGTAGAAGATGCATCTTTATCAAAATGATAAAGTCCACGTTGATCTGTGCCTAATAAGTTCAGTTTATCTAAGAAGCTATTAAATAACGTTTCTTCTTGATGTTGTTCAGCCACATACCATTGTAGGAAATTAAATGTTGAGTAATCTTTTTCGTCAAATGTTGCTGAAACTAATTCATTAATTTTTGCCGTTATATGTTTTTCGTGTTGGTAAGCTAACTCAAATACATCTTTTAAACCATTAAATTCATGGGGTACAGCATTGATTTTTTCTAAGCGAGTTGTTGAACCAGTTTCATTCAGGTACGTAAATAATTTACGCATATGTTGTAACTCTTCATCTGCGTGTTGATGTAAGAATTTTGCCGCACCCTCAAACCCGTGATAAGTACACCAAGCACTCATTTGTAGATAGAGATTAGAAGAATAAAATTCTAAATTCATTTGTGCATTGAGCATATCGACAATTTTTGTTGATAACATAATTATTTCTCCTTTTATTCTAATTAAAGTGCAGCAAGTTCTTTATCCACAAAATAAAGACCACGTTGATCTTCACCTACAAGCGTAAATTTTGCCAAAATGCGTTTAAATAAGGTTTCTTCTTCGTGTTGTTCAGCTACATACCATTGGAGAAAATTAAAAGTAGAATAATCTTTTTCAGTAAAACTTACGTCAACTAATTGATTAATTTTTTGCGTGATGAATTTTTCATGTTCTAAAACAACTTCAAAAAGCTGTTTTAATGATTGGAAGTCATGTTGTGGTGCCTCAATTTCACCTAAAATAGGTAAAGCGCCTGTTTCACTCACATAAGCAAATAATTTTTGCATATGTTGTAACTCTTCGTCTGCATGGCGAAGTAAAAATGCACTGGCTCCTTCATAACCGTGCTCATTGCACCATGCACTCATCTGTAAATAAAGATTAGAAGAATAAAATTCTAAATTAATTTGTTGATTTAATTTATCAATCATTGCTGGTGTTAACATAAATAATATCCTCTTATAAATAATTCAGGCGAATTTTAACGAGTTATTCAACAAAAATAAAACAATTTTTTAAATATTATCAGATAAAACAATAGGAATAATTTTTATTTAGAAATTAAAAAAGAATAACTCTCATTTTATTTAAAATAATACTAATTAAATAAGAATTAATATTATTTTAAATGCCGTCCACCAGTAATTTGTAATGTTTCACCAGTAATATATTCACTAGATAAAAGATAATCAACGGCTTTAACGATTTCTGTATATCCGCCGACTTTTTGCATCACTGATTTTTGTATGGCTTTTTTTCGATATTCTTCTGCATCATGATCATGAAAAGCAATCAATACGGGGGCAATGGTATTTACTTTAATCAATGGCGCATATTTAGCGGCAAAGGAGAGGGTTAAATTTTCTAACGCTGCTTTACTAGCGGCATAAGCTAAATGTTTTTGACTCCCTTTTAAGGCAACAAAATCAGTTAAATGCAAAATATCAGCAGGACGTTGCGTTTCTTGTGCATAGTTTTGTAGCAACTCAACTAAATGACGATTTAGTAGATAAGGCAGTTCAGCATGAATATGTAACATTTGTTGGAACAGTTGATGATCTTGTTGCAGGGTACTATTTTCTTGTTCAGCTTGCCAATCAGAAGCATTATGGATAATTGCACGCAGTGATTGACATTGTGATTTCACTTGCTGAATAAAAGCTTCGATACCTTCGAGAGTAGAGAAATCCGCATAAACTTTGCTAACATTGGCGGGCAGTTGATCTACTTCAGGGTAATGTTGACGATAAGAGATAAGTAAATTCTCACCACGCATTGCGAAAGTTTGCGCCAGTGCCAACCCAATTCTACGCCCTGCACCTGTAATAATAATGACGTTTTTCATAATACATTCTTTTTATTAAGGATTAATTGCACATTATCCTAGCAGAAATTCCTATTTTTTGTTGAATTGCTGTGTAACTTTCATCATTTTGTTTTTCTTCATCTTGTTATCTTGGATTTTTACTGTTATTGTTGCCAACTAAAATTTTCCTTTGAACTTCATCGCAATACTCATCAAATACATTATTTAATACAATATCTTATAGATTAAGCTGAGATGAAGCTCAAAAATACTGACATTTTTTATTTTTATATAGAAGAAAGAACAAATCAGGTTTAATTATGGGTAAGTCATTAGTTATTGTTGAATCACCAGCAAAAGCCAAGACCATCAATAAATATTTAGGTAGTAATTATGTCGTTAAGTCTAGTGTAGGTCATATTCGTGATTTACCTACGTCTGGCAGTGCGACAGGCGAAAAAGCGAAAGCGATTTCCACCAAAGGATTAAGTGCGGAAGAGAAAGCCAAAATCAAGCAGAAAAAAGAACATGATGCATTAGTGAAAAGAATGGGGATAGATCCCTATCATCATTGGCAAGCAAATTATCAAATTCTCCCTGATAAAGAAAAAGTCGTTGTTGATCTTAAAGCGCTAGCGAAAAAATCCGATCATATTTATCTCGCAACCGATTTGGATAGAGAGGGAGAAGCGATTGCATGGCATTTGCGAGAAGTGATTGGTGGAGAAGATGAACGTTTTAGCCGTGTCGTGTTTAATGAGATTACGAAAAATGCGATTACCCAAGCATTTAGTAAACCCGAACAACTCAATATGGATCGTGTGAATGCGCAACAAACTCGTCGTTTTCTTGATCGGGTTGTTGGGTTTATGGTCTCTCCATTGTTATGGAAAAAAGTGGCGCGCGGTCTATCGGCGGGGCGGGTACAATCCGTTGCGGTAAAACTTTTGGTTGAGCGTGAACGTGAAATTAAAGCTTTCCAACCTAAAGAGTATTGGGAAATTGCGGTAGATACACAAAATAGCGCACAGCAATCTTTACCTTTTGCGGTTACGCATTATCAAGGTAAAAGCTTACAAATTAGCGATGAACATACGGCAAAACAAGCGGTTGCAAAATTAGAAAAAGCGCATTACGTTGTAACAGAAGTCGAAACTAAACCAACCCAATCTCGTGCAAAAGCCCCATTTATCACCTCGACATTACAGCAAACTGCAAGTACTCGTTTAGGTTTTGGGGTGAAAAAGACGATGCTATTAGCGCAACGTCTTTATGAAGCGGGTTACATTACTTATATGCGTACCGATTCAACTAATTTGAGTCAAGACGCATTAGCAATGGCTCGCAATTATATTTCTACAAATTTTAGTGCAGCTTATTTGCCTGAAAAACCAAATTTCTATTCCAGTAAAGAGAATGCACAAGAAGCGCACGAGGCTATTCGCCCATCAGACATCAATTTAACAGCCGATGATTTACAAGGCATGGAAAAAGACGCTATTCGTTTATACGATTTAATTTGGCGTCAATTTTTGGCGTGTCAAATGACTGCCGCTAATTATGATTCAACGACATTAACGGCGACTGCGGCGGATTATACGTTGAAAGTAAAAGGGCGTGTATTACGTTTTGATGGTTGGACGAAAGTGCTGCCACCAATGAGTAAGAGTGCAGAAGATCGTGTGTTGCCAGAAGTCAAACAGGGGGAAACATTGCAACTCGTTGCAGTGAATCCAAGTCAACATTTTACTAAACCGCCTGCACGTTATACCGAAGCAGCGTTGGTGAAAGAGTTAGAAAAACGAGGGATTGGTCGTCCGTCAACGTATGCTTCTATTATTTCGACTATCCAGGAACGGGGTTATGTGCGTACGGAAAACCGCCGTTTTTATGCAGAAAAAATGGGCGAAATTGTAACTGATCGCCTAAATGAATCATTTGCAGATTTAATGAGTTATGACTTTACCGCCAATATGGAAGATGTGTTAGACCAAATTGCCGAAGGTAAAGCAGATTGGAAACAACAGTTAAATCAATTCTTTAAAGATTTTTCGACTCAACTTTCTCAAGCAGAATTAGATGAACTTGAGGGAGGAATGAAGTTAAATCACTTGGTAGAAACCAATATTCCATGCCCGACTTGTGGGCGTCCAATGGCAATTCGAACGGCGAGTACAGGGGTCTTTTTAGGCTGTACAGGATATGCGCTACCACCAAAAGAGCGTTGCAAAACAACATTAAATCTGATCCCTGAAGCAGAATTATTAAATGTGTTAGATGATAATTCGGAAACTAAGGCATTAATGGAGCGTAAACGTTGTCCGAAATGTGGTACTGCCATGGATAGCTATTTGCTTGATGCACATCGCAAATTACATATATGTGGGAATAATCCAAACTGTGATGGGTATTTGGTCGAAGAGGGACAATTTAAGATTAAAGGCTATGATGGTCCTGTGGTGGAGTGCGATAAATGTGGCGCTGATATGCATCTTAAATTAGGGCGTTTTGGGAAGTATATGGCGTGTACACAATGTGATAATACTCGTAAAATTTTGAAAAATGGGGAAGTCGCACCACCAAAAGAAGATCCGATTCATTTCCCAGAATTAAAATGTGAACATTCAGAGGCGTATTTTGTGTTGCGTGATGGTGCGAGTGGGGTGTTTATGTCAGCACATAATTTCCCGAAATCTCGTGAAACTCGCCCAGCAAAAGTCGCTGAATTAGCACAATATCGGGAACGTTTGCCAGAAAAATTACAATATTTAGCTGATGCACCGCAACAAGATCCTGACGGTAATCCAGCCGTAATCCGTTTTAGTCGTAAAGAAAAACGTCAATATGTAAATTCTGAAAAAGAGGGCAAAGCAACAAAATGGATTGTGGATTATCTTGACGGTAAATGGGTTGAGCGCAAAAAATAAAGGAATAACCTATTGAATAACATCAATAGGTTATTGCAACGCTTTTATTGAACTTCTACAATCTAGTTTTTTAGCATACTCCGAGCTAGTTTACCTAAGTTGAAATTTTTTAATATGGTGGCTATGCCAAACACATAACAGTGTTTCACGGATAGATTGGAAACGGTCTATCCCCTCGTATTTAGAAAGGTGTTTATGCAATCATATAGCCAAGTTATATCCTCAGAAGATCGATTAATTGATAATTTTAATCGGCAATATTTTTATCTTCGTCTTTCCATTACAGATGTTTGCAATTTTAAATGTAATTACTGCTTACCAGATGGATACCAACCACCTAGCCATAAACAGCGCTTTTTAAGTGTTATGGAGATAGAACGTTTAGTACGTGCATTTGCTCAATTAGGTACGGAAAAAGTACGTATTACAGGTGGTGAGCCTACTTTACGTAAGGATTTCTTAGCGATTGTCGAAGCTATTCGTAAACAACCCCGTATCAAGAAGATTGCATTAACGACCAATGGTTATCGTATGGCAAAAGATGTCGCGGATTGGAGAGCTGCTGGCGTTGATTCGATTAATGTCAGTATTGATAGCTTAGATCCTCGCTTATTTCAGTTAATTACTGGTGAAAATAAATTGATTGAAATTCTACAAGGTATTGAACGTGCGTTTGCAGTGGGATATGACAAAGTTAAAGTCAATGCTGTTTTGATGAAAAATCTAAATGCGCAAGGCTTTGAAACCTTTTTGCACTGGATCAAAGATCAACCAATTCAAATGCGATTTATTGAATTGATGCAAACAGGTGATATGGATCATTTTTTTGCCAAGCATCACCTTTCAGGCGCCATTCTTAAACAAAAATTACTCGCTTCAGGCTGGCAATTACAAGCTAAGCATCATACTGATGGACCTGCCCAAGTTTTTAAACACCATGAATATGTCGGCGAAATTGGTTTAATTATGCCGTATGAAAAAGATTTTTGTGCAAGCTGCAATCGTCTCCGAGTGTCTGCATTAGGCAAATTACATCTCTGTTTATTTGGCGAAGCGGGTATCGATATTCGTCAATGGTTACAAGACGACAATCAACAATTTGAATTACAACAACAGTTAATCGAAGCATTACAAGGAAAACGTGAGCATCATTTTCTTCATCAAGGAGATAGTGGTGTGCGTAATCATCTTGCTTCCATTGGCGGTTAATGACAAATGGAATACATATGAATCAATTCACGCATATCAATCACTCTGGCGAAGCCAATATGGTCGATGTTTCAGCAAAAGCCGATACCGTACGCGAGGCGAGAGCCGAAGCGTATGTGTTAATGTCAGCAGAAACATTGGCGATGATTATTGATGGAAAACACCATAAAGGTGATGTCTTTGCTACTGCACGTATTGCAGGCATTCAAGCAGCCAAACGAACTTGGGAACTCATTCCGCTTTGCCACCCTCTCTTATTAAGCAAGGTTGAAGTATCATTAACAGCAGAACCAGAACATAACCGCATTAGAATTGAAAGCTATTGTAAATTAACCGCTAAAACTGGGGTGGAGATGGAAGCCTTAACAGCGGCTTCTGTGGCAGCTTTAACAATTTATGATATGTGTAAGGCTGTACAAAAAGATATGCGGGTTGAGGGGATTCGCTTGTTAGAAAAAGTAGGCGGAAAATCGGGACATTTTAAGGCAGAGTAGTGATGATTAAAGTTGTATTTTTTGCCCAAACACGGGAATTGATTGGTGAAGCAGAACTGACAGTAGCAGCTGAATATCAAGATGTTGAAGCATTACGTCAAGCATTAAGTCAACGAGGTGAACGCTGGGAATTAGCGTTAAATTCAGGGCGTATTTTAGTTGCCGTTAATCAAAATTTGGTGCCGTTATCCTCGCCTTTAAAATCAGGTGATGAGGTCGCCTTTTTCCCACCAGTTACGGGAGGTTGATATGACGGATATCCAGATCCATGTGCAAACGGAACCGTTTGAGCAAAATAAAATTTATCAATGGACAGCAGCATTACCAGAGAGTGGTGCAACCGTTTTATTTATTGGTAAAGTGCGAGATATGAATCTAGGCGATTCTGTTTCTGGTTTATATTTAGAACACTATCCCGCAATGACTGAAAAAGCATTACGAGAAATCGCAGAGCAAGCTGCAGCTCGTTGGCAATTACAACGTATTTATATTGTGCATCGTGTAGGGCAACTTCATACGGGTGATGAAATTGTTGCGGTGGCGGTAAGTTCGGCACATCGTGGTAGTGCTTATCAAGCAAATGAATTTATTATGGATTTTTTAAAGACAAAAGCCCCTTTTTGGAAAAAAGAAACCACTCAACAGGGTGATCGTTGGTTAGAAAGTCGAGTTAGCGATGATCACGCCGCCGAACGTTGGCAACATCATCAAAAATAATGTTTTCTTCTAATCAATTTGTTAAATTTCCTCCCAGAAAGACGCCTCTAAGCGTTTTTCTGCTTTTTGTAATAACAAAACTAAATCATTGAATGTCGGCTTATCAGGCATAGGCAATAATGCTTCGTGGATCAAGAGTTGATAATAAATTTTTTCATACCAATGCAATGTTGCTGTACTTAATATTTTTTGTGAACGTTTACCTAGCCAGTAAAAGCCTTGTAAGGGTAATGAAATAATAAATAATATTGTTATTAACGTTGTGGCAATACTGCCAACAGAATATCCCAGTACAAAATATTGCCAAGCCAAGGTAAAAAGCAATAAAGGCATTAATAATTGTTGCGAGAAATAAGTTGCGCGAATAATACGCGGTTCAGGAAAAATCATATTCAGTTTTTTTACCCGAGAGATCTTTTTCCAAGCATTGGCATAGTGTATGCCTTGATGAATTATTTTGAATAGCATATTGTGTTCTTCAATGTTTAAATAAGGTGTATTAACTTACACTTTTTTTATAAAAATTAAAAAAATTTTTTATTTTTACTCCGTTGGGAAATTTATTTTTTAGTCATAACAGTGTATCCTATCTGCCAATTAAAACAGGTCCTTGTTTAAGCAAAACAGGTTACTATTCATTCAACAAGAGATAGGTTATTTCAATGACACAAAATCTTATTCTTATTCTTAACTGTGGAAGTTCTTCTTTAAAATTTGCAATTTTAAATCCTGAAACTGGAGAAGAGAAGTTATCTGGTTTAGCTGAAGCATTTCATCTTTCTGATGCACGTATTAAATGGAAATTACATGGTGAAAAAGGAAATGCAGATTTAGGTGCAGGTGCAGCACATAGCGAAGCACTTGATTTTATTGTTAAACATATTTTCCCATTGGATCCCTCTCTTAAGGATAGTATTGTTGCGATTGGGCATCGTATTGTACACGGTGGTGAGCGTTTCACAGCTTCAACGATTATTGATGAGAATGTGATTGAGGGTATTCGTGATGCAATTCAATTTGCACCATTACACAATCCAGCGCATTTAATTGGGATTGAAGAATCTTTCAAAATGTTCCCTGAATTAAAAGATAAAAATGTTGCTGTATTTGATACCGCATTTCATCAAACTATTCCTGAAGAAGCATTTCTCTATGCGTTACCTTATTCAATGTATAAAGAACACGGCGTACGTCGTTATGGTGCGCATGGCACGAGCCACTATTATGTAACCAAAGAAGCGGCAAAACAGTTAAATATTGCCGAAGATAAAATCAATGTAATTACTTGCCATTTAGGTAATGGTGGTTCTGTTTCTGCGATTCGTCATGGTAAATGTGTGGATACCTCAATGGGATTAACGCCATTAGAGGGGCTAGTAATGGGAACGCGTTGTGGTGATATTGACCCAGCTGTTACCTTCTTTATGGCAAATACCTTAGGTATGAGCATGGACGAGATTGAACAAACGCTTACTAAAAAATCAGGTTTACTTGGTTTAACTGAAGTAACCAGCGATTGCCGTTATGCAGAAGATAACTATGATACCGAAGTGGCGGCAAAACGTGCGTTAGATGTGTATTGTTATCGTTTAGCGAAATATATTGGTAGCTATATGGCAGCAATCAGTGAACCATTAGATGCGATTGTCTTTACTGGCGGAATCGGTGAAAACTCTGCACTTGTTCGTGAATTGACATTAGCACATCTCAAAGCATTCGGCTATCAAGTAAATAATGAGCGTAACCTTGCGGCACGTTTCGGTAAGGAAGGCATTATTACTGCTGATGGCTCGCCTGTTGTGATGGTTATTCCAACCAATGAAGAACTTGTGATTGCACAAGATACAGCACGTCTTTGTATCAAACAATAATTCTTACGACTGCCGATAAATCTATCGGCAGTTTATTTTTTTATTCCTTAATAAGAAGGTGATTATGTCTAGAACAATTATCCTTATTCCGATTAGTACAGGTGTTGGTTTAACCAGTGTTAGTTTAGGTTTGATTCAAGCTTTGGAGCAAAAAGGGGCAAAAATTGGGTTTATGAAACCCATTTCACAACCGATTAGTGGCGAAGATACATTAGATAGAACAACCTCTATTCTGTATCAAAGCCCAACTATTGATACCGCAAAAACGTTTATGCTTAGTGAAGCGGAAAATATGATCGGGCAAAACCAAACTGATGTTTTATTGGAAAAGATTGTTGAACGTCATCAAATTTTAGCGAGAAATAATGAAATTGTGGTGGTGGAGGGATTAATTCCAACCCGTAAAAACTCATACGCTAATAGCATTAACTACCGCATTGCTCAGGCATTAGACGCAGAAATTATCTTAGTGTCTGCACCTGCAACTGATACGCCAGCAGAATTAAAAGAACGAGTGGAAGCAGCGGCTTCATTGTTTGGTGGTAAACATAATCCAAATTTATTAGGTGTAGTGATTAATAAATTTAATGCACCAACTGATGATAATGGTCGCACTCGTCCAGATCTTGCGGAAATTTTTGACTCTTTCCAACATAGCCGCGTCAATGCGCAAGCAGTCCAAAAATTATTTGATCAAAGCCCTATCCGTTTATTAGCTTGTATTGACTGGAATCCTGAATTAATTGCAAGCCGTGCGATTGATATTGCGCGCCATTTAGGTGCATCAATCCTAAGAGAAGGAGAAATTAATCAACGCCGTATCCGTGGAATTACTTTCTGTGCCAGAAGTTTACCTCATGTCATTGAACACTTGAAACCAGGTAATTTAGTGGTTACTTCTGCAGACCGTCCAGATGTGATTGTGGCGATTGCATTAGCTGCAATGAACGGCATTGAATTAGGCGCAATGTTATTAACTGGTGGCTATCGTCTAGAAAATCATGTTGCCAAACTTTGTGAACGCGCTTTTGAAACAGGATTACCAATTTTCCGCGTAGAAGGTACAACATGGCAAACTGCATTAAGCCTACAAAGTTTTAATCTTGAAGTGCCAATCGATGATAAAGAACGTATTGAAGCAATTAAAGATTATATGGCACAACAATTTAATAAAGAGTTGATCCAATCATTAATTGAAACAACATCAAGAGTACATCGCTTATCACCACCAGCATTCCGTTTCCAATTAACAGAATTAGCGCGTAATGCGAAAAAACGGATTGTATTGCCAGAGGGTGATGAGCCACGTACGGTGAAAGCGGCAGCATTGTGTGCTGAACGTGGTATTGCAGAATGTGTATTATTAGCAGATCCAACAGTTGTGGCGCGTGTCGCTGAAGCGCAAGGTATTCAATTAGGTAAAGGTATTACCATTATTAATCCTGCTGATGTGCGTGAAAATTATGTTGCTCGTTTAGTTGAGTTACGTAAAAACAAAGGAATGACGGAAGTATTAGCTCGTGAACAACTCGAAGATACCGTAGTGCTAGGCACTATGATGCTAGAAGCAAATGAAGTCGATGGACTGGTTTCTGGTGCGGTACACACCACTGCAAATACCATTCGTCCGCCACTGCAATTAATCAAGACTGCACCAGGTAGTTCATTAGTTTCATCAATTTTCTTTATGTTATTACCTGATCAAGTATTGGTATATGGTGATTGTGCGATTAATCCGAACCCAACTGCAGAAGAGTTATCTGAAATTGCAATTCAATCTGCCGACTCAGCAAAAGCCTTTGGTATTGAACCGCGTGTGGCAATGATTTCTTACTCAACAGGCACTTCTGGTAAAGGGGCAGATGTTGATAAGGTGAAAGAAGCAACCCGTTTAGCGAAAGAAAAACGTCCAGATTTAATTATTGATGGTCCATTACAATATGACGCGGCGGTAATGGAAGATGTTGCACGTTCTAAAGCACCAAATTCACCTGTGGCGGGTAAAGCGACCGTATTTATCTTCCCAGATTTAAATACTGGTAATACCACTTATAAAGCCGTACAACGTTCAGCAGATTTAATTTCTATTGGACCAATGCTACAAGGTATGCGTAAACCAGTGAATGATTTATCACGTGGTGCATTAGTTGATGATATTGTGTACACCATTGCATTAACGGCAATTCAAGCAACACAAAACTAATTAATCCGCAACTTTTTATCGTTAAATCAGTCAGTATTATCAAATATTGGCTGATTTTTTATTTTAAACTTTTGTAATGATGGGTAAAAAGTTTTTATTAAAATAATAAAAAATAATGATGTTAATCTGAGAAAAAACAAGAGTGGTATTAAGAAAAGAAGAATTAATAACATTTACTTAGACATTATCCTCCCTCATTAGAGGAACAGCTTTTTCATGCTGAGGGAGGGGATTATTACAGGCATTAAGGATTATTTAATACCCATTGCAGCTTTAGATTGTTTTAATTGATCTAATGCTTGTGTACAAGTTTGCTCTTGTGCAGCAGTAGGTAATGCAGCAAATTGTTGTTTTGCAGCTTCATATTGTTGCTTATAAGCAGCAGCTTGTGCTTCAGGCATTGCTTTTAACATTCCCTCGTACTCATCAAAATATTTTTGGCAAGATGGGGCTAAATCTGCTGCTGAAGCGCTCATTGCTGCACCTAATAAAGCGATAGAAATAAATAATGTTTTCATTATAAACTCCTGTAAATAAATGTTTATTAAAAGTCAAGCCTACAAAATATAGGCGAAAAAATAATAACACAAAAGAGGTGGGGGGGGGGAATATTTATTAATAAATTATTTTTGCAAAGAGAGATAGGAAAAGAGAGTAGGGAATAGGGAATAGAGCATAAAATATTTATGCTCTATAGGTAGTATTACAATTTAAAATCTTCAAAATCATCGACATCAACTTTTGAATCGATTTGTCCAACAAGATAAGAACTCACTTCGACTTCTTGTGGTGCCACTTGTACATTATCCGATACAAGCCAAGCATTAATCCATGGAATTGGGTTAGAACGTGTAGCAAAAGGTAGTGGTAAACCTACGGCCTGCATACGAATATTGGTAATATATTCAACGTATTGACATAAAATATCTTTATTTAAGCCAATCATTGAGCCATCTTTGAATAAATAGTCAGCCCATTCTTTTTCTTGTTCTGCTGCCGCCACAAACAGATCATAAGCTTCTTGCTGGCACTCTTCGACAATTTCCGCCATTTCTGGATCATCTTGTCCTGCCGCCATAATATTTAAGATATGTTGTGTACCAGTCAAATGTAACGCTTCATCTCGGGCAATAAATTTGATGATTTTGGCGTTTCCTTCCATCAATTTACGTTCTGCAAAGGCAAAGGAACAGGCAAATGACACATAAAAGCGAATCGCTTCCAGTGCGTTTACACTCATTAGACAGAGATAAAGTTGGCGTTTTAGGTTACGTAAGGTTACCGTATATTCTTTTCCTTCGACCGTATAAGTACCTTCACCATAAAGCGAGTAGAGTTGTGAATCACGAATTAAATCATCGTAATAAGCGGAAATATCTCGCGCTCGTTTGATAATTTCTTGGTTGGTTACAATATCATCAAATACAATCGATGGATCGTTCACAATATTACGGATAATATGGGTATAAGAACGAGAATGAATTGTTTCAGAAAATGTCCATGTTTCAATCCAAGTTTCTAATTCAGGAATTGAAACTAAAGGTAATAATGCTACATTTGGACTGCGCCCTTGAATAGAATCTAATAATGTTTGATATTTCAAATTACTGATGAAAATATGCTTTTCATGTTCTGGTAAGGCTTGATAATCAATGCGATCTTGCGATACATCGACTTCTTCTGGGCGCCAGAAGAAAGAAAGCTGTTTCTCAATTAATTTTTCAAATGTTTCATATTTTTGTTGATCATAACGAGCGACATTCACATTTTGCCCAAAAAACATCGGTTCTTTGAGTTGATCATTTTTATTTTGTGAAAAAGTGGTATATGCCATCAGTTTTTCCTCAAGAGTAAATTTATACAGTAAAAAGGTCAGTATAACTGACCTTTTTTATTAGATTTTACATGCGCCACCAGCACAGCCATCATCAAGATCTTCTTGACTATCTTCAGCGCCATCACGAGTATTTTGATAGTAAAGCGTTTTTAAACCATATTTATAAGCGGTTAATAAGTCTTTTAATAACTGCTTCATTGGGACTTTACCATCTTCGAAACGTTGTGGATCGTAATTGGTATTAGCTGAAATTGCTTGATCCACAAATTTTTGCATAATTGCAACTAAATGTAAGTAACCATCATTACCAGGAATATCCCAGAGTAATTCATAACGATCACTAAGGTTTTCATAATCAGGGACAACTTGACGTAGAATACCGTCTTTTGAAGCTTTAATGCTGATATAACCTCGAGGTGGTTCAATACCATTGGTTGCATTAGAAATTTGTGATGATGTTTCAGATGGCATTAATGCTGTCAGTGTTGAATTACGCAAGCCGAATTCTTTAATTTCTTTACGTAAGCTTTCCCAATCATAATGCAACGGTTCTTTGGTGAGTTGATCGACATCTTTCTTATAAGTATCAATTGGTAAAATACCTTTTGCATAAGTCGTTTCGTTAAAGAATTTGCAAGGACCAAACTCTTTTGCTAAGCGATTTGATGCTTTTAATAAATAATATTGGATTGCTTCAAAAGTACGGTGCGTTAAATCATTAGCAGAGCCGTCAGAATAACGTACACCATTTTTCGCTAGATAATAAGCATAGTTAATTACCCCAATACCCAACGAACGGCGACCCATTGAACCAATTTGTGCTGCTTTAATTGGATAATTTTGATAATCGAGCAGCGCATCTAAAGCTCGTACCGCTAAATCAGCTAAATCTTCTAACTCATCAAGATTATCAATGGCACCTAAGTTAAACGCTGAAAGGGTACATAAGGCAATTTCGCCATTTTCATCATGAATATGTTGTAGTGGTTTAGTCGGTAATGCGATCTCTAAACAGAGGTTAGATTGACGTACTGGCGCTACTTCAGGATCAAATGGTGAGTGCGTATTGCAGTGATCCACATTTTGGATATAAATACGCCCTGTTGACGCACGTTCCTGCATTAATAAAGAGAATAACTCTACCGCTTTTACGGAACGTTTGCGAATGTTTGGATCTTGTTCATATTGCAAATAGAGCTGCTCAAATTTTTCCTGATTAGCAAAGAATGCTGCGTAGAGTCCTGGCACATCTGATGGGCTAAATAAAGTAATATCGCCACCTTTAATTAAGCGTTGATACATAAGTTTATTAATTTGTACCCCATAATCCATATGGCGTACACGGTTATCTTCCACGCCACGGTTATTTTTTAAGACTAATAAACTTTCCACCTCTAAATGCCAAATTGGATAATAAACGGTGGCAGCACCACCTCGAACGCCACCTTGTGAGCAAGATTTTACGGCTGTTTGGAAGTGTTTGTAGAATGGAATACAACCTGTATGGAATGCTTCGCCATTACGAATTGGACTACCTAACGCACGAATTGCACCAGCATTCACACCAATGCCTGCACGTTGAGAAACATATTTTACGATTGCTGCTGAAGTCGCATTAATAGAATCTAAGCTGTCATCACATTCAATGAGTACGCAAGAACTAAATTGGCGGGTTGGGGTACGAACCCCCGCCATAATTGGTGTTGGCAATGAGATTTTAAATGTTGAAGTGGCATCATAGAAACGTTTGATGTAGTTTAAACGCGTTTCTTTTGGATAGTTTACGAATAAACAAGCTGCAACCAAAATATATAAAAATTGTGCAGATTCATAGATTTCACCCGTTACTCGGTTTTGTACCAAATATTTACCTTCTAATTGTTTTACTGCTGCATAAGAAAAGGTCATATCTCGCCAATGATCAAGATAGGTATCCATCTCGTCCCATTCTTCACGAGTGTAATCAGTGAGTAATGAGGGATCATATTTTCCCATACGCACAAGACGTTTTACTTGTTCATATAGGCGAGGTGGCTCAAAATGTCCAAAAGCTTTTTTGCGTAAATGGAAGATTGCTAAACGAGCAGCGAGGTATTGATAGTCAGGGGTATCCTTACTGATTAAATCTGCGGCTGATTTAATAATCGTTTCGTGGATATCAGAGGTTTTGATCCCTTCATAGAATTGGATATGTGAACGTAATTCTACTTGTGAAACAGACACATTCTCTAAGCCTTCTGCTGCCCAAGTAATCACACGATGGATTTTATCTAAGTTAATTGGTTCTAAACGCCCATCTCGCTTGGTAACTCGTAGTGATGTATTCATTAAAAACACCTTAACACAATATATAGTATCTCTCAAAATTTTCGCACCAATATAATGTGTTTCAGCAAAAACTCAAGTAGAAAAATATGCAGAGAATGAGTGATAGCTAATTGACAAAAAATAACTTATTAATTTACAAAAGGTTTCTGAAGCATTTGATCTGTTTAATAGTTTAAAAACTCTGCAATGGCAAAAAATTAGGCGTTAATTTTTTAAATTGCAAATTAAATCAATGAGTTATGATTTTTTACTATGATGATGAATGGATACCTGTCAATATTGCATTTGAAATCTATACTAAAATGAGGGGAAAGGGGAAAGGGGAAAGGGGAAAGCCTTTGAAGCACATATTGTTATATTCTATGGGGCATATTCAATTTAATAATGGTTGATATAAAAATATAAATCATAAAAAAACCTATTCAAATAATATTGAATAGGTTCTATATAAAAAATTATATTTTAATTAAATTTCAAAACTTTCTAAACTTACACCTTTATCAAGTTGCATTTGAATAGCTTTTGGTGTTCTACCTTGACCAGTCCAAGTTTTTTCTGAACCATCTGAATCAATATAACGATATTTTGCTGGACGAGGTGGGCGTCTTTTATGTTGTGATGGATTAAAACGGTGGAAATTCATCACTTCAAATAATTCTTCTGGTGAAATACCTTCTGATTTTAATAATTCTTTATATTTTTCAATTTTTTCTTTATGAGCAGCTAATTCTTGTTGTTGGGCTTCTTCTTCTAATCGTCTTTCTTGTACAACAAGCTCAAATTTTTTAAAAATAGTTTCTAGTTGTTCTAAAGATATTTCTTTTGCTAAAACACGTAAAGAACGAATATTATTTAATGTTTTTAATAACTCTTCCATTAATAATCTCCTCAGCAATGCCACATTAAGTCTATTGTTAATAAAAAATACTTAATAATTTTAATGAAAATAATTTAAAAGTAAATAGTAATATTAATATTCAATTAAATTTTAATTTAAAAAACTTGCTTTTTTTATTACTTGTTGTATCTTTTAGCCACCTGATGTAGAGGTGCGATTATTATAAGTATCTTCTTTGAGCTGACTGCGTTGATAAGAAGGGAAAGGAATAACCGCCGAAATCAATTAAGCGTCATCTTAATTGGTTGGGATCGTTACCGAAAGGGACGATACTGTCATAGTAATTATTTTGTGTAACTATGGAGTGCTACGAGTTAGGGTGGTTAATCATTTATCCCTCCTTTTGTGAACGTTCTTCGCTAAATAACTCGCTAGACTCTTTCTTTTATTTTTAGGTTAGCGTATGGAACTTGTTGATTATTCTTCTTCTATTTGGTCGATTGTACCGCCATTATTAGCTTTAACATTAGCGATGATTACACGTCGTGTTTTATTATCTTTAAGTGTGGGAATTATTGTTGGGGCATTAATGTTAACGGCTGCTAGTCCATTAAATGCCGCAATATATATTAAAAATAGTGTTTTTTCTTTAGTTTATAGTGAAGAAGGACTTAATCATAATAATTTAAATATTATTATTTTCTTATTAATGTTGGGCGCTTTAACTTCCTTATTAACGGTATCAGGTAGTAATCAAGCCTTTGCTGCATGGGCGCAAAAACATATTAAAGGTAGACGTGGGGCAAAATTATTGACGGCTTGTCTAGTCTTTTTTACTTTTATTGATGACTATTTTCATAGTTTAGCGGTTGGAGCTATTGCACGTCCAGTTACCGATAAATTCCAAGTTTCTCGGGCAAAATTAGCGTATATTCTAGACTCAACAGCTGCGCCAATGTGTGTATTAATGCCAATTTCTAGTTGGGGTGCGTATATTATGACCTTAGTCGCAGGGTTATTAACAACTCATGCGATTACGGGTTATTCCCCAATGAGTGCTTTCGTGGCAATGAGTGCAATGAACTATTATGCGCTTTTTGCATTGTTTAGTGTTTTCTTTGTTGCTTATTTTTCTTTTGATCTTGGTTTAATGGCTCGCCATGAACAACAAGCAATGAATGCGCAACTGCATAATGAGAAGAGTGAAGTTGAAAGCAGTGATAACGGCAGTGTAGGTGGGTTAATTATTCCTATCCTTGTCTTAATTATTAGCACCGTTTCGATGATGATGTATACTGGTTATGAAGCATTAATTGCGGACGGGCAAGCTTTTTCTGTTTTAGGCGCATTTGAAAATACAACGGTTGGTATTTCGTTGGTTGTGGGGAGTTGCGCTGCGTTTATTGTTGCATCATTATTTGTTTTTGGCCGCATCAATTTTGCACACTATATTCAAGCCATTTTGGTAGGATTTAAATCAATGCTAGGTGCAATTACCATTCTATGTTTTGCATGGACCATCAATACGATTGTAGGAGATGTTCACACTGGAAAATATTTAGCGAGCCTAGTAAGTGGCAATATGATGACACAACTATTACCTGCATTATTATTCTTATTAGCGATTGTGATGGCATTTTCAACAGGAACTAGCTGGGGAACATTTGGTATTATGTTACCAATCGCCGCAGCGATGGCAGCCAATGCAGATCCTAGTTTAATGCTTCCTTGCTTATCAGCTGTTATGGCGGGGGCTGTATGTGGTGATCACTGTTCACCTGTGTCAGATACGACTATTTTATCGTCTACTGGCGCAGCGTGTAATCATATTGATCACGTCAATACGCAATTACCTTATGCTGTGATGGTTGCCGTTGCATCATTTATTGGTTTTATTTGTTTAGGATTTACTGGCTCTGCAATGTTAGGTTTTGTAACCACGGCAGGTATTTTGGCGTTCTTATTTTTCATTTTTAGATCACGTCGAGCAAATTTTAGCAATAATTAAAGAAAAAAATTTAATTTTATAAAATACGGCTTATTGCCGTATTTTTTTTATTTTTTATCAATAAATTTTTACTTTGTATTGAAAAAGGGTGTATTTTTAGTATTAAATGCCAAATAATTATGAAATTATCTAAAAAATTACTATAGACAAGAGAACTAAGTTGCAGTAAAACTAACAAGCAATGTAGTTAGTAATCGATGAGAGAGGAAAAAATGAAAAAATTATCTGGCGCCGAAATGGTGGTGCAGTCGTTACGCGATCAAGGTGTGGAATATTTATTTGGCTATCCTGGTGGGTCGGTGCTTGATATCTATGATGCTATTCATACCCTTGGCGGGATAGAACATATTCTTGTGCGTCATGAACAAGGTGCAGTGCATATGGCTGATGGCTATGCTCGCTCCACAGGGAAAGTCGGGTGTGTATTGATTACTTCAGGTCCTGGCGCTACCAATACAATTACGGGAATTGCGACAGCTTATATGGATTCTGTCCCTTTAGTTGTTTTATCAGGTCAGGTTATGGGAAACCTCATTGGTAGCGATGCATTCCAAGAATGCGATATGGTTGGTATTTCACGTCCAGTCGTGAAGCATAGCTTTTTAGTCAAAAATGCAGAAGATATTCCAATGGTAATGAAAAAAGCCTTTTATATTGCTTCAACTGGTCGCCCTGGTCCAGTGGTGATTGATTTACCAAAAGATATTTTAAACCCAAGTATTAAATATAATTATAGTTATCCAGAAGAAGTGCATTTACGTTCTTATAATCCAACCTTACAAGGTCATAAAGGACAGATTAAAAAAGCACTGAAAGCAATTCAAATTGCCAAACGCCCAGTCTTATTTATTGGTGGGGGCGTGATTACAGCAAATTGTGCCGAAAAAGTAACAAAATTTGCTCAGCAATTAAATCTTCCTGTAACTGCGTCATTAATGGGACTTGGGGGATTTCCTGGGCAAGATCCGCAATTTTTAGGCATGTTAGGAATGCATGGAACTTATGAAGCCAATAATGCGATGCACAATAGTGATTTAATCATTGGTCTTGGCGTACGTTTTGATGATCGTACAACCAATAATCTCGATAAGTATTGTCCAAATGCTCAAATTATTCACATTGATATAGATCCAACCTCGATTTCAAAAAATGTGATTGCTAATATTCCTATCGTTGGTGATGCGCAAATGGTGTTAGATGAATTCTTGGCGTTACTCACTAATGAAGATATTGCAAAAGCACAACAACAATTAGCAGAGTGGTGGCAACAAATTCGCCAATGGCAAGAAAAAAAATGTCTAACTTATGCAACAAATAATGAGGTGATTAAACCACAACAAGTCGTAGAAACCCTTTATCGTTTAACAAAAGGGGAAGCCTATATTGCTTCTGATGTCGGACAGCATCAAATGTTTGCAGCCTTGCATTATCCATTTGCTAAACCGCGTCAATGGATTAATTCTGGTGGGTTAGGTACGATGGGCTTTGGTTTACCTGCGGCATTAGGTGTGAAATTAGCACACCCAGACGCTACGGTGGTTTGTATAACGGGTGATGGCAGTATTCAAATGAATATTCAAGAATTATCAACCGCGAAGCAGTATGGCATTCCGATTGTGATTGTCAGTTTGAATAACCGTTTCTTAGGCATGGTGAAACAGTGGCAAGATATTATTTATGCGGGACGCCATTCGCAATCTTATATGGATTCATTGCCCGATTTTGTCAAATTAGCCGAAGCCTATGGACACGTTGGTATACAAATCAATTCACCAGCAGAGTTAGAGGAAAAATTAGCACAAGCCTTAGCCATGAAAGATCAAGTGGTATTTGTCGATATTAAGGTAGATGAGACAGAACACGTTTATCCAATGCAAGTGCGTGGTGGAGCAATGAATGAAATGTATTTAAGCAGAACGGAGAGATCATAATGCGTAGAATTTTATCAGTATTATTAGAAAATGAATCTGGAGCATTATCACGAGTTATCGGATTATTTTCACAACGAGCATTTAATATCGAAAGTTTGACCGTGGCACCAACAGATGATCCAACACTTTCTCGTATGACGATTGAAGCCTATGGCGATGAACAAGTTCTCGAACAAATTGAAAAGCAACTGCATAAATTAATTGATGTTTATCGCGTGATTAATTTAAGTGATGTGGAGCACGTTGAACGTGAAATTCTGCTTATCAAAATTAAAGCACAAGGACAAATTCGAGAGGAAATTAAGCGTATGGCAGATATTTATCGTGGGCAAATTGTCGATATTACGCCAAAAACGTATACAGTTCAGTTGAGCGGAGATAGCGAAAAAGTGAATGCCTTTATTCGTGCGGTTAAAGAGCAGACGACGATTATAGAAGTAGCTCGTTCTGGGTTAATTAGCCTTTCTCGAGGAGAGAAAAACTGTTTATTATCTTAAGCATTAAGAAAAGAGAAGGGAGCAACTGTTTGCTCCCTTAATTTTTAATTACAAATTACTTTTATCGCTAATCCGCCTTGTGAAGTTTCACGATATTTGGCATTCATATCTTTGCCCGTTTCGTACATGGTTTCAATTACTTTATCAAGCGTAACGCGAGGTTGTGTGTTACGACGTAACGCCATGCGACTTGCATTGATCGCTTTTACGGCAGCAATCGCATTACGTTCAATACAAGGCACTTGGACTTGCCCACCAACAGGATCACAAGTTAAGCCTAGATTATGTTCCATTGCAATTTCCGCAGCCATACATACTTGTTCAGGCGTGCCGCCCATAATTTCAGTTAACCCAGCTGCTGCCATGGAACAAGCCACACCTACCTCTCCTTGACAACCGACTTCCGCGCCTGAAATAGAGGCATTCATTTTATATAATGAGCCGATCGCACTGGTGGTTAATAAATAACAATCACGCACCTCATCTGTAATTGGGGCGATAAATTTTTGATAATAAGCGAGTACCGCTGGTACAATGCCACAAGCGCCATTGGTTGGCGCTGTAACCACGCGACCACCAGCCGCATTTTCTTCATTGACTGCCAACGCATACATATTAATCCAATCAATGACTTTCATTGGATCGCTGGAGAGGGAATTATTGGCTTCTAATAGACGGCGTAAACTTGCTGCACGACGAGGTACTTTCAATGGACCAGGTAGTAAACCATCTGTGTATAAACCGTGCTGGATACAGGCTTCCATCGTTTGCCAAACTTTGCTCAAATGTGTATTTAACGCTTCTTTGCTATGTAAAGCGCGTTCATTGCGTAACATCACACCAGAAATCGCTAAACCATTTTCACGGCAATGATGAATAAGATCTGCCGCATTTTGATATGGAAATGGTACATTACTTTCACTAGCCTGTTGTTGATGAAAATGCGCTTCATCAACAATAAATCCACCACCAATAGAGTAGTAGGTCTCACGTTTTAATAATTGCTCTTGATGATAGGCGCTAATCGTCATGCCGTTTTCGTGTAATGGCAAAAATGTTGAATGAAATTCCATATCTTGATAGAAATCAAATGGAATAGTATGCGTCGCTAGGGCTAAAGGAAACTGTTTTTGTTGCTTTAATTGTTCAATAAAAACGGGAATTTGGTCAATATCTACATTATCAGGTAGATAACCTGCAAGCCCCATAATAATTGCAATATCGGTGTTATGCCCACGGCCTGTCATAGAAAGTGAACCATATACATCAATATGTAAATGAGTAACTTGCATTAATTGATTATCAGCGATTAATTGATCAATAAATTGTTTTCCCGCTTTCATTGGTCCAACTGTATGTGAACTAGATGGTCCAATGCCAATTTTGTACATTTCAAACACACTAATCATAAATACTCACAAATTTATTATTATTCGTTATAAAAGATGCCTTAGGTAACATACCTAAGGCAGGGAGATAAATTTTAACGAAAATTGGTACTTTCGTTAAGCAATAAGGTTATAAATAATATTAGAAATTGCGACGAATCCCATAATGACGACAAACACATTACTCCATCTGCCACGATAGCGTTGCATTGCTGGGATATGTCTGATCGCGTACATTGGCATAATAAAGAGAATCATTGCAATAATCGGTCCACCAAGCGATTCAATTAACCCTAAAATGCTTGGGTTAATAATAGCAACACCCCATAAAGAGAGTAGGAAAAATAGTGCTGCGACAAGGTTTAAATGGCGTGAATTTGCATTGACTTGTGATGATTTTTCACCTTTCAATTTTAAATATAAACCTAATAAACCTTCACGTGCTCCCATATAGTGCCCAAAGAATGAGCTGGTGATAGCTAAAAAGGCAACTAATGGGCCTAAATAAGAGATATATGGATTATCAAATTTATTCGCTAAGAAAGATAAAATGGCAATATTCTGTTCTTTTGCTAATGCAAGATCTTCTGGTGTTAAAGTTAATACACAGCTGAAAACAAAGAACATAACAAACAATAATAAAATAGTTGCTGTGCCTTTTAAGGTCTTGCTTGCATGATATTCTGCAATATCCGCAACTTTGTATTGACGCTGTTGTGATAATACAAAAGAAGAAATTGCTGGAGAATGATTGAATGAAAAAACAAGAACTGGAATTGTGATCCAAAGCGTTAAGAGAAATTCTTTTGCAGTTGGTACTTCTTGTAACATACTAGTATTCCATTCTGGAATAAGATAAACCGATAAGGCAAATAGAATAAAAACGAGTGGAAAAACTAGCCATTCAGTTACTTTTAATACGACTTTTTCACCTAATAAGAAAATACCAATTAAGCTTCCAATAAGGATCAATGAAAGTAAGAAACGTGGCGGCGAAGGCATTTGTAATTGATTGACAAGAAAAGAATCAACAGTATTAGTAATACCATTACCATAGATGAGTAGAATTGGGAAAATCGCAAAGAAATATAATAGGGTAATTAATTTTCCAGCTGTTTTGCCAAAGTGTTCTTCTACTACTTCAGTAATATCACTACCCGATTTAGATGAAGAGAGAACAAATCTTGCTAATCCTCGATGTGCTAGATAAGTCATCGGACCAACAATAATTGTCATAATGACCAAAGGCCAAAAACCACCTTTGCCTGCATTAATAGGAAGAAATAAAACACCTGCGCCCACTGCAGTACCGAATAGATTAAGTACCCAAGCAATATCAAATTTATTCCAATGGTTAGATCTTTTTGTTATAGGACATACAGATTCCTTTACAGTTTGCTCATTTAACATACACACACCTTTTTAAATTTAATTTATATTTTTATAAAGCCCTTTGAGGGCGGCGCTATAATAGTTAAATGAATACAAGACTTCAAAATCAAAAGGCAATCAATGTTCAATAATGTGATCGTAATCGCAGAAAAAAATTAATCACGTTACATTTATGCAATATAAGTGCTTAAAAATAAAGCAAATTATCAGTTATTTATTACTCTTGAATAAATTGACGATACGCTTCTAAAAAATGCACAAAATCTTCTATACCACATAAAGCAATATTTTCTTCGTCATAGAACTGTAAATCATCTTCTAAAATGTCTTCAGTATTTGCTTCATCAAAAAGAACATTTGCTTTGACCATTATTTCATCAGCATTAATGTGTAATGAAAATTCTTTACCAGTAATAATCTTATCTACGGTATGAGATTGAAGACGAGATTGTTCAATAACGGCAAGGAGTTGTTCAATTTTGACGACATTACCTTGAATTTCGCTATTTGCCCAACGAGCAACCGCTTCATGCTCCATTGAACAGCTGACATTTACCGTTTGTCGATCAATGCGATAAAATTGGAATTCCATCTTGCCACCTCTCATTGTGAATTTTTTAAAAAAGAAAGGCTATCTAATGATAGCCTTATCGGTTTAGATACTGAAAGAAGAGCCACAACCACAAGTCGTTGTTGCATTTGGGTTATCAACGATAAAACGAGAACCCTCTAACCCCTCGGTATAATCGACAGTACCGCCAATTAAATATTGTAAGCTCATTGGGTCAACAACGAGGGTAACACCTGCATTATCAACTGTTAAATCACCCTCATTTACATTTTCATCAAAGGTAAATCCATATTGAAAACCACTACAACCACCACCAGTAATATACACTCGTAATTTTAAATTAGGATTGTCTTCTCCTTCGATGAGACTTTTTACTTTATTTGCAGCCGCATCAGTAAAGGTAAGAGGAACGGATATTTCTTCCTTCATGTATTTTAAAACTCCTAGTCATAAACCCAAAAAAATTAATTAGGCTATTATCTAATAACCGAGTAAATCGTTCAACAATTTCCTAGAAAGGTTTTTTTCATTAGATAGTAAATAGTGTTATTATATTGCGCTTAAAACAAGAACAAAATTGGAGAAAAAAATGGCTATTCCATTAAGAACAGCAGAAGAAATTGAAAAGTTAAGAGTGGCTTGTAAATTAGCTTCAGATGTATTAGTAATGATTGAACCTTATGTAAAAGCTGGTGTAACTACTGGCGAGTTAGATCGTATTTGTCATGATTATATTGTAAATGAACAAAAAGCCATTCCTGCTTGTTTAAATTATCATGGTTTTCCAAAGTCTGTTTGTATCTCAATCAATGAAGTTGTCTGTCATGGTATTCCTAGTGATGATAAAAAGCTAAAAGAGGGTGATATTTTAAATATTGATGTTACTGTGATTAAAGATGGCTATTTTGGTGATAATTCAAAAATGTACATTGTTGGTGAAGCACCAATTCGTAGTAAAAAATTATGTGAAGTTACACAAGAGGCGCTTTATTTGGCATTGCGCACGGTGAAACCTGGTATTCGTTTGAATGAAATTGGGCGGGTCATACAACAATATGCTGAAAAACAAGGTTTTTCAATCGTGCGTGAATATTGCGGGCATGGTGTAGGAACGGAATTCCATTGCGATCCACAAGTGTTGCATTATTATGCTGATGATGGTGGTGTGGTTTTACAACCTGGTATGGTATTTACGATTGAACCGATGATCAATGCAGGTAAAAAAGAAATTCGTTTAATGGGCGATGGGTGGACGGTGAAAACTAAAGATCGCAGCCATTCCGCACAATATGAGCATCAAATTGTGGTAACCGAAAATGGCTGTGAGGTGTTAACTATCCGAGACGAGGAAATAGGACGTATCCAACGAATAATGGTGAATAACTAATTGCCAGAAAAAAGCGACTTTAACGGTGAAGAAAAAGTCGCTTTTTTATTATAAAAATATCAATTAATTGGATTAAAAAACATCTACAACAGGAATATTATGCAAACACAATTTACTTTACCTGCTTTAGACAGTAAACATCTCATACCTACTGAAATCCGCCAATTATTTAATCAGTTAAAAGAGAAAGAAGCGCAAGCATTTTCCAAACATATCGATATTTATCAATTAATTAAACAACGTAGCCAACTTTGCGATCAACTATTACTGGCTTTATGGAAACATTTTGCCTTTGATCAACAACCAACGCTCAGTTTAATTGCTGTTGGTGGCTATGGTAGAGAAGAGATGTTTCCGCTTTCTGATCTCGATTTTTTAATTTTATCCTCTGAACCATTAACAACAGAAGTAGAACAAAAAGTTGCAGAGTTTGTACAATTCTTGTGGGATTGTCATTTTACAGTTGGACACAGTATTCGTACCTTGCCACAATGTCTGGAAGAGGGGAAAAATGATATTAGTATTGCAACTAACCTATTAGAATCTCGCTTCTTAGTAGGCAATCAAGCATTATTTAAACAACTGACACAATATATTTATCAAGATGACTTTTGGTCAAGCAAAGATTTTTTCGTGGCTAAACAAGCAGAAAAAAATGAGCGTTACCAACGCTATCATAATACAGGCTATAACTTAGAACCCGATATCAAATATAGTCCTGGTGGTTTACGCGATCTGCATTTACTGTATTGGATTGCTTGGCGGCATTTTCAAGCGAAAAACCTTAATGATTTATTAGCATATGGTTTCATTTA
Source organism: Gallibacterium trehalosifermentans (assembly GCF_042433055.1). Taxonomy (NCBI): domain Bacteria; kingdom Pseudomonadati; phylum Pseudomonadota; class Gammaproteobacteria; order Pasteurellales; family Pasteurellaceae; genus Gallibacterium; species Gallibacterium trehalosifermentans. The sequence goes on along the minus strand of NZ_JBHLWB010000001.1, from coordinate 453,299 downwards.
CCCAGAAGAGTATCAAGCCTTATTCGATAGCCAAACCTTCCTGTTTAAAATGCGTTACGCACTGCATTTAGTGATTAAACGCTATGATAATCGCTTGTTATTTGAGCGTCAGTTAAAAATTAGTGAAATGTTGGGATATCAAGGGGTAGGGAATCAAGCCGTTGAAACGATGATGAAAGCCTATTTCCGTAATTCTCAACAGATCATTCAATTAAGTGAAGTCTTGATGCAGGATTACCAAGAACAATTTCTATCTCCAAGTTGTAGCAAAACAGCAGAAAAAGTAGTAATTAGTCCAGCATTTTGCTTAGTAAATAACAGCATTCAGTTACAATGTAACGATATTTTTAATCGCCAGCCAGAAACGATGGTGGAGTTATTTTTACAACTATGTCGCTATCCTCAAAGTTACATTCATTCTAGTACCTTGCGCCAACTACGTTTAGCATTACTGAATTTTCAAGGGTATCTCAGTCAAAATGCACAAGCACGAGATTACTTTATGCAAATTTTCAAACAACCACAGGCAATCACTCGAGCGATTGCACCAATGCACCGTTATGGCGTGTTAAAGACCTACTTGCGAGAGTGGAAGCACATTGTTGGCTTAATGCAATTTGACCTCTTCCATGCTTATACTGTAGATGAACACACTATCCGTCTCTTATTAAAATTAGAAAGTTTTGCAAAAGCAGATGTTGCAGAAACTCACCCGCTTTGTTATCAGATCTACCCAACATTAACCCAGCGACCACAGCTTTATTTAGCGGCACTGTTTCATGATATTGCTAAAGGACGTTCTGGTGATCATGCAGAATTAGGGGCGATTGATATGTATGATTTTGCTATTTTGCATGGATTTAGTGAGCAAGATGCGGAATTTATGGCTTGGCTTGTATTATCCCATCTACAAATGTCGATTGTTGCACAACGCCGTGATATTCATGATCCAGCAGAAATTAGTCGCTTTGCTAAAGTCGTGAATAACAAAACCCGTTTAGATTATCTCTTATGTTTAACCGTCGCGGATATTTGTGCTACCAATGAAACGTTATGGAATAGCTGGAAGCGCACTTTATTAGCAACGCTTTATCATTATACGAAACAGCAACTAGCACAGGGAATTTCCGTTCCGTTAGATTACAGTATTCAAATTTTGCAAAATCGGATCAAAGCATTGGATCTTATGCAGACCAAGCTGGAAAAATATCAGATTAAGGTAAATGATGTGAATAAGCTCTGGCAACGCTGTCCAGAAGAGTATTTCCTGCGCAATACCTCTAAACAACTGGCTTGGCATGCTGAATATTTATGTCAGATTGACAATTTAGCTAATGAGGTGGTGGTACTGGTCAGTAGTCGATTTTCACGTGGAGCCACTGAAATTTTTATTTATTGTACAGACCAGCCGCAACTCTTTAACAAAGTAGTGCGTACCCTTGACGCAAAAAATTTAAGTATTCATGATGCACAAATTATTACTGCAGCAAGTGGAGAGGTGTTTGATAGCTTTATTGTAACAGAAGCAGATGGTAGTGCCTTACGTAAACCTCGCCGAGATGAAATTTCACAAGTGCTAAAAGCCGTATTAACAGGTGAAAAACGCGTCCCAACGGCTGCCGCACGTCGTAGTAGTAAATTGCAGCATTTTAATGTGCCATTAGAAGTTCGATTTTTAAATACGGAAAAAGCAGAACAAACGGAATTGGAATTAATCACCAAAGATCGTGCAGGTTTGTTGGCGATGATCAGTGATATTTTTACTGAACAGCAATTAAGTTTAATGAATGCCAAAATTACGACTAATGGTGAGAAGGCTGAGGATTTCTTTATTTTAATGAATCAAAAAGGTATTTCTTTAACCACTGAGGAGCGCCGCCTATTACAGTTAAAGTTAGAGTCTAGCTTACAATAGCGATATTCTTTGCTGCTAATATAAAGAAAAACCCCTGCCAAAAAGGCAGGGGAGAGGTTTCAATGAATAAAATAAAAAAACATTTGCTCACGCATTTGTAGGCACTAGCGATTACTAAGACCAACAAGAAAAGAGAAAGTTCAAAAATTTTCAAAAAAATTGAATTTATTTGAGAAATTATTTTTTTCTCTTTTAAAAACAAATAGTTGCTTTTATTTTATTGCGATTTTTTGTCCTGTTTCGGCACTTTGATAAACTTTTTCAATTAGCGCTAATACTTTTGCTGCTTGATGTGCGGTTACTTGGAGTGGTTCATCGGCAGTTAACGCTGCATAAATATTATCGTAATATGCTTGATAGTTTCCAGATACCGTTTCTAGGGCAGTGCGAATATGTACGCCATTTACTTCGGTATTTAAAATACCCCAGTGTTCTTTTTCTTCTTTATTCCACTCGCCTTGAGGAATAACACCAGCCATTAATAAAGCTTCTTGATTATCAACACCATATTTCAAATAGGAACCCAATGTACCATGGATAGCAATCGTTGGACCCTGTTCACGCACATATTTACTAGAAGAAAGGGTTACTTTTTTATCAGGATAGTATAAATAAATTTGGAAATTATCTTCACTTAATACATTTGGGTGTTGATAACGAATATCTGCAAATAAGGCGTCAGGTAAACCAAATAGATGCACAGCATGATCAATAAGATGTACACCTAAGTCATAAACTAAGCCAACACCACGTTCCCCCGTTTCTTTCCAAGCTTTACTATTTTTAGCCTGTGTATAACGATCATGATGTAATTCATAATCGACAATATCACCTAATAATTGACTCGCTAAAATCTGCTTCACCGTTAAAATCCCATTATCCCAACGGCGATTTTGATAAACAGAGAGTTTTACTTGTTGTTTTTCGGCTAACGCGGCTAATTCTTCAGCTTCAGCAGCAGTTACACTCAATGGTTTTTCAACAATAACGTGTTTACCCGCTAAAATCGCCTGCTTCGCCATCGTATAATGGGTTAAATTTGGCGTGGTAATAACGACTAAATCAATATCATCTGTTAAAAGTTCTGCAAACTGACGAACGGTTTGGATAGTCGGATATTTTGTCGCTACGTTATTGCTACTACGAGCAAAAATTTTAACGACTTTAAAACGAGAATCATGCAGCAAAAATGGCAAATGAAAAACATTAGCGGACATACCAAAACCAGCAATCCCAACACGAATAATTTGCGACATAAATTAATGCTCCTTTATTTAATTTTTTCGAGTTTGGAGAATAAAATATCATCGGGTAAACGTTGAATTTGCCGTAAACGATATAGTAATAAACAAGCGGAAACGGTTAAGCAGACCACAAAACCAATCCAAAACCCTTTAGCAACCATATGCGGCACAATCCAGTCAGTTAACCCTAAAATATAACCAACAGGCATTCCAACTAGCCAATAACCGAATAATGAAATCCATAGTACGGATTTTGTATCTTTATAGCCACGTAATGCCCCGCCAATAATGCTTTGTATAGTATCAGAAAATTGATAAATCGCTGCAAACATTAACAACGTGGACGCCATCATAATGACAGTAGGATCATTCACAAAAATACTCGCAATATGGTGTCTAAAGAGCAGAGTAATTGTTGCTGTGAAAAGCGTAATGAATAACCCTAAACTCAAAGCGCAATAAGTAAACTGTTTTGCTTGTAATGTTTTACCTGCGCCTAAGCTTTGTCCGACTAAGATCGTTGTTGCCATGGCAATAGACATGGGGAGCATATAAATAAACGAGCTGGTATTAAGTGCAATTTGGTGGCTTGCAATAATATCTGCGCCAAAAGGTGAAATAAGAAGTGAAATAATACAGAACAACAACACTTCACAACAAATTGAAATCGCAATCGGTAAGCCTAATCGCACCAATTTACTTAATGTTTTAGGATTTGGTTTTTCAATAATTTGGGCAAAAACGTTTAAATCTCGCTGACTTGGTACCTTATAACAGTAGAGAACAATCAATAAAAACGCAATCCAGTTTAAAATCATGGTAGCAATCCCACAACCAATAGCCCCAAAAGCAGGAACACCTAATGCACCATAAATAAAGATATAGTTTAATGGGATATTGAGTAATAAACAGGTAAAGGCAATCACCATTGCGGGTTTGGTTTTCGCAATACCATCATTTAAACAGCGAAAATTGATCATTAATAAATATGGTAAAGTACCGAACGCCATCACTTTTAAGTAACCACTGGTAATTGCTGCCAGTTCAGAATCCATATTCATTAAATCAATAATAAAATGGCTGTTATAAACGATTAATGAGATAGGAATACTAATGGTAACCGCAATCCAAATACCTTGCCGCACTTGATGAGCAATTAACTTACGTTTTCCTGATCCATTTAGATAAGAAATTGTCGGTGGTAAGGCGAGAAGTAAACCTTGTCCGAATAGTAATAATGGAAACCAGATAGATGCCCCCACTGAAATTGCTGCCATATCTTTAGCACTCACTCGCCCAGCCATAATAGTGTCAATTAGCCCCATAGAGTTTTGCGCCACTTGTGCCATTAAGATAGGAGAGGCAAGCTTGATTAACTCAATAATTTGTGTTTTATATCTTTGCCAATTTGTCATAGAATGTCCGACATTTGTGATTTTTTATTTGTTATCTCGTGCAAACAGAGACCAGATTTTAATAAGGAAATATTATGTTTACAGGAATTATTCAAGGTAAAGCTCAAATCCATGAAATTAAAACGAAAGATAATTTTAGAACACACATTATCAAAATGCCACAGGATTTACTTTCTGGGCTGACATTAGGCGCTTCTGTTGCACATAATGGTGTTTGTCTCACTGTTACAGCAATTAATAGCGATTTAATTAGTTTTGATTTAATGCAAGAAACGTTAAAAGTAACCAATCTTGGTGAGTTAAAAATGGGTGATGAAATTAATGTTGAACGCGCGATGAAAATGGGTGATGAAGTAGGGGGGCATCTTTTATCAGGGCATATCTATTGTACGGCGACCGTTGAGGAGATCATTTATTCACCTAATAACTGCCAGATCTGGTTTAGATTACCAAATAAATCCGTGATGAAATATATTTTAACCAAAGGTTATATCGCAGTAGATGGCATTAGTTTAACGGTTGGTGCGGTGAAAGAACAATCTTTTTGTGTGAATTTAATTCCAGAAACGTTACAACGTACCATTATTAGCCAAAAACAAATCAACGATAAAGTGAATATTGAACTAGATTCACAAACGCAAGCTGTTGTTGATACCGTAGAACGCTATCTTAGCCAACAAAAGTAACGTACGAAATAGCATTAAAACATAGTAAATAATTAAAGAATGTTAAAGGCAGAAAGGTTTTCTGCCTTTATTTATATTAGGAAAGTTTTCTTACCGATTTACGAATAATCAATTCTGGACGCATTTCAATGCGGGCAGGTTCTTTATTTTTATCTGTCATTCGTGCAATTAATAGATCGATTGCCATAATTCCTAAACGCATTTTTGATTGATGCACCGTTGTTAAAGGTGGTGCATAAAAACGAGAAGCATGAATATCATCATAACCGATAATGGAAATATCTTCTGGTACAGATAATCCTTTTTCACCAATCGCAGAAATTGCCCCTAATGCCATCACATCATTACAACAAAAAACAGCGGTAGGAAGATCTTTTTGTATGAGAATTTTATTCATACATTCAAACCCATCTTCTGGTTCAAAATGTCCTTCTAAAACCCAGTCTGGATTAATTGATAATCCAGCCTCTTCCATCGCTTTTACATAACCATCATAACGAGTTTTTGCAGTTGTTTTCGCTAAATCCCCAGCAATAATGCCAATTTTTTTATGTCCATAATCAATTAAATGTTTGGTCGCCAAATAGCCACCTTCAAAACTATTATCTTGAATTAAATCCATATTTGAATTGATATTATTTGGTCCCCAATCCATAACAACAATCGGTAAAGTGGTAAATTGAGCAAAGAGATCTTTAGAATCTTGTGTATATTCAGAACACATTACCAAAATACCATCAACCCGCTTTTTAACTAACATATCCAAATGATTACTAATTTTCTGAAAATTATTTTGCGTATTACACAGAAAGAGCGAGTAACCTTGTTGATAGCAATATTCTTCTACTGCATGGACAATTTCTGCAAAATAGGGGGTTTCACTGGTAGTAATGATCATTCCAATCGATTTTGTCGTATTTACTTTTAAACTACGAGCAACAGCGCTAGGCGAGTAATTTAATTGCTTAATCGCTTCCCAAACTAACTTTGTTGTATCTTCAGCAACAAAACGTGTTTTATTAATAACATGAGAAACGGTTGTGGTTGATACACCAGCAAGCTTAGCGACATCTTTAATTGTTGCCATAATAACCTCCAAAAAAATTTTGGCTATTATAAAGAGAAATAGAGGAAATGTGCGCTTTTTTGTGAAATTTGTGCTTAGGTTCACATTTTTTTATAACAACGTCTTATTCTCATAAAATATGAGCGTTTCCTTTTCAGATTGAGTGTAAGATGTTCATATTCTAAATAGGAAACACTCATTTTTTATAATGAATTGTTAGCTTTAGATTGTAAATTCAATGCAGAGAATAACTACTTTTTTTAACTCAAAGTACCCATTTCTCTAAATGGGTATCTACTTTAGGTTTTAGTAATAGCTCGTTTTCTAAAGCATCGAGCCATTCGGCACTTGTTTCAAATGGGGAAAACTGATGACGTCGGGCAATCGCCACAAAATCGCCTAATGTTAAATTATCTAAGTGCTGAAATTGAGCAAGCTCTTGTTGGCTTAAACGGGTTAAACCGAGTTTTTCTACCTGATGGATAGCCACATCTTTTCGCTGTTCTGGCGCTAAATACTCAAAATTTAATTTAAGATCAAAACGGCGTAAAGCGGCAGGATCAAGGTTATCCATTAAATTAGTTGATACGATAAGCAAGCCTTCAAATTTTTCAATTTGAGTTAGCATCTCATTGACTTGACTATGTTCCCAACTACGTTGTCCATTTTCTCGAGCGAATAAAAAAGTATCGACTTCATCAAAAATCAGCACCATATTATTCTCTTTCGCCTGTTGAAAAGCCCGTGCAATATTTTGTTCTGTACCACCGACATACATACTTAATAAATCTGAACCTTGACAAATTAACGGTTTCAGCCCCATTTCTTGTGCTAGCCACGTTGCCCACGCCGTTTTGCCTGTTCCTGGTGGGCCATAGCAACAAATCCGTCCTCTTTTTACACGAATTAATCCTTCACTAATTTTATGCAGATTATTTTTACACGCCACCCAGTCTAAATTATAGGCAATGTTATTTTCAGCAAGCGGTTCGATTTTCTTAAAACCTTGCGAAGTGAGCATTTGATTAAACATTCTTAATGCTTTATCCGCAAAATCTTTCGGGCTTTCTGTAGGCAATACATTTACTATATTTAAAATACGATTTAATACTGCTGGTGATAAATCGGTATGTTGAGCAAAATGTTGAATATAAGCAGCAGAAAGTTTATCACCAACTAGCTCTGTAATAAGTTGTTCTTTATGTTTACTCGGTAACATCGGCATTTCAAACACCATATCAAAACGGCGTAAATAAGCATTATCAATACAAGTCACTGAGTTGGATATCCAAATCATTGGAATAGCATTATTTTCCAAAAAGTCATTTACCCACGCCTTATGCTCTTGTGCAACTGAACGTTCGATTAAGGAACTTGAAAAAATATCTTCCACCTCGTCAAAAATAATGATGGCTTTTCTGCCTGCCAGTAATTTTTGCGCTAAACGGCAGTTTTCTAAACGTGTTTTACCACTTAGTACATCGCCATCTCTATCTTGGCTTACCATTGTATAAGCAGGTAAATTTAATGTTTCGGCAAGTAGCGCTGCAAATTCGGTTTTACCTGTTCCTGCCACGCCATAGAGTAGGATATTGACACCCTTTTTCTGTATTTTTGTCACATTTTCTAAGTAACTTATTATCATTTCACTGTCTTTAGCAATATGTTCATAGTGGCCAAGTTTTAATGTACAAGGCTGTGTTGGTATAGTAGCTTGTCCTATTAATAATTTTTCGGTAATGGGTAAAATGGCAAAATCATCAAAATCTAAAACCTCCCCCCAACCTAAGTAATCAGGAAGTCGATCAGGCTTATAACTACGCTCAATCAGACCATAGCTCGTTAATTTACTTCGTTTAGTTAGTGCAGACTTTACCTCTTTCGGCGGCTGATTGAGTAAATCAGCTAAAATTGATGCTGCTTGGCTTAAATCTACCGTGGGTAAATAGCCCAGTAAATTATTAAAATTTCGTTCTGCTCGTAAATGGAATACAAACTTCATTATCGCTTTCTCACAAGTCGTTAATTCCAGAAATTCAGCAAGCTTATCCAAATTCTCGTATGCAGTTTGCCAACCTTTTGCGTCCTCTTTTTGAACCAAAATAATTTGATAGCGTTGCTTTAATAACTGACGAGCTTGTTGTTTTAACTCAGCATCAGATTCCATTTCTGGGGGTAAACCGATAGCAAATGCTATATCGTCATCGCAATAATTGTTATTACGAAAAAAGGCCGAAAATAAATTATGCTCAAATATCGCTTTTAGCATAATTTTTTCAGAATAAAGCGAAACAGTTGAAGGGTTTAATTGATATTTACTCATAAAATATTCCTTTTGCTAACTTTACATTAGGCATTATATTTATGAGTGCGACAATTTACGTCGTAAAAAAAAGAAATTTATATTTTAAAATAATATAAATTTCTTTGATTATGTGGTTATTTAGGTTTGGAAAGTAAGAAAATGTAGTGATACATTAGTGTACCACTACAATGCTTTTAAACTATTTTTGCCAACTTTGTTGTTCTCTTTAAAAATACTTAATCATTTCTTTATAATGGTCTTCAATTTCTTTCTCTCCCCAAGTTTCATAAGAAAGCATTAGTGCTTGTTTAGGACTAATACACTTTAAACTGCCATTTTCATAACGCATTCTTTTTCCCAATGGTACTTGATTATTTAATGATGAATTCTGATAATGTGAAATCAAACATAGATTACCAAAACTATCTACATTATTCACATCACCAAGCATATCGCTTTTACTTTGAGGTAAATAATGTTCAATAGAATTACGAGATAATGAAAATACAAAATTATTCTTTCTTAAGAAAATATTATCCTTACCAATATTATCCCAATCTTTCCATAACAGATAATCCAAATAATTGAAGATATAGTGTGGTATAGCCTGCCCGCCTTGCTCCAATAATTTCTGTCTATCATCATCTTGATAATATTTATATGCTTCTTGATAATATTTATGTGCTAAAAGCTCTAAAATATTTATATATTTATTAGCATCTAAATCATATTCATTTTTTAATGATTGATTTAATTCGTCTAAAACATCAAACAACCAATTTTTATAGGTCTTCTGCCTAAATGAAATATGAAACATCGATAATAACTGTACTATTTTAGTATGATTTTCAGATAAATCATCTGTATCACCATCTTCATTATCATCATTATTAAGTTGTTCCAAGGCGGTTCCAAAGGTATTAACTTCCCTAAAAGATCCATTTTTATATTTTTTTATACCATTTAAAATCCAACGCTCTTCTTCCTCTTTTGATTTAATAATATATCTATCAAAGATAAGTCGAGTTCTTAGTAAGCAAACTATAAACTTCTTTATCTCTACTTGGTTATCCATTGATTTAAACGCATTAAGAAGATATTTATCATTTAATGGAATATTTTTTAATGGAATATCTTTTTTAGAAAAAATCTTATAGACAATCATTAAAAAATTTGGAAAATCAATAATAGCATTAAAACGCCCTAACATTTCATTAGCTTGCTTAACTTTATTATTTTGATGACTATTCAATAAATCTAAAATCTTACTAAGTGAACTCGCTTTATCACTATCTTCTTGTGTTGAGTTATTATTCATTCCAATCAACATTTCATCAAAATCATTGGGTATTTTATTAACTGAATTATCAAAAAATTCTTTTGAAATCCTTATGTCTTTAGGGAAACGCATAATTGCATATACAGACATATCTGAACAGGCGTCCCAAATTAATGCAAATAGTTTTTTATCATCATCGTCAGTCAGTTTATCCATTAATCTAGCTTTTAGCACTTCATGCTTTTCTAATTGTTCTCCTCGATTATTCATAATCTCAAAATAATGATTGAGATCGGTATCTTCTGGCACTTCTGTTCTTAAAATCACAACTTTTTCTAGTAAAAAATGAAAAAAGTCATTTTCATTAAAACTATTTTTATTATTTTTTGCACTGAAAATATCTAATATAATTTTATACCCTATTTCTATGCTATTGTTATATTGATTATTTTTACCTAAATTATTCAAACTGTGATTAGATTCATCACGATGTTCAAAGGTTAAATTAATATTTTTATTAGTACTATGATAACTTAATAATAACTTTAATGTTGTCAGCCGTTGCTGTCCATCAATCACTTCATAACTATCTTTTCGTTTTGCAACGACTAGGCTACCAATATAATAATTACGGCCGTTATTTTTTGATTTAGCCTCTAAAATATCTTGAATTAATAACTCAATTTCATCTTTACCCCAAGCATAATTACGTTGATAAATCGGTATAATATATTTATCTCCATTACACAACTCACTGACTGTTAATGTCTTTACTTGATTATTGTCCATTTTATTTCTCCAAATCAGATTCTAGTAAGGTAACTAAACCTGTATGATTATCTGTATCAAATTCTTGCTTATATTTATCAATAATAAATTCTAAAAATTCCCTAGGGTTATCAGATTTTATAAGATGAAAAAATAAACTGTTTTCACCATAAACCTGATTTTCTATCGTTCTATAAAATACTCGTCCTTGCATTAAGCGAATGCGATAGCACCATTTAAAGCATTTTTCTATCGCTTGAACAAGATGTTCTTGACCAAATTTATCATAGTAAAGCATAACTAAACATTGAAATAAGTTCTTAATATATCCATCACCTACACGATAAGCGCCTGGGTAGCTGTCGATAAAATGTAATAATCCACCTTTTTCAGTTAATTCCCCATTAAAAATTTCATGATTATTTAAAAAACCACTCTTTTGATCAAATAAGAAAATATAATTTTTCCTATAATGTTCAATATATCTGAAAAATAATTCACCATTGATGATAGGCTGGGTAGATTGAAAGCTCAGTTGGCTAAATCTACGATGCACTAACATAGGATAAGTTTGATAAAACTTATACAATTCAAGGTTAGCCAATTGTTGGTTAATGTAAGGATAATTATCGCTAGCATTAGCCCCTTTAAATATATCTAATTCTTTATTGGTAAACGATTCTGCGTATTGATATTTATGCCAACGGCGTAATCGAAACAATGTCTTACTAATAACTTGTTCTAAATCAGCAAATTCAGCACTTACCGCACTTTCCCAGTTTTCTACACATTGATAAATAGTTGCTTTATCAGCAACTAATTCTCTTAAATGATATGCTTTAAGTAGATCATAGGGTGCAAGTGATTTCCCCCTTGCGTTTTGTGCATCAAAAAATTGGAACGCTTCATCAATATCGGTTAATTCGATATAAACAAACTCACATACCTCCAAAATATATTTAGCAAATTCTGCCTTATCTTTTACTCTATCTTGAATAAATTGCTCGGCAGCATTTTTATTTTTTATTAAATTATCCGCGCTAATGCTATGGCAAAGATTTTGCTGAAGTAACGGTAGGGTATTATCATTATTCAACAAATATAAAATCAACGACAAACTAATTAACCGTTGTTGTCCATCTACAATATCATATTTATTTTCAGTTTCATCGTGATGTATAACAATAGCGCCAACTCGATAAACTTTTTTATCTTTTTCAAAATTAAAATAAAGATCATTTAATAATTGGATAATATTTTTTGTTGTCCATTTATAGGGTCTTTGGTAATCAGGAATAGATAGTTCCTTTTGCACTATTTCACCAATTTTTTGGACTTTTGCAATTTCTTGACTCATTCTATTTTCCTATTTTCTAAAATTTGAAGTGTTGTACATTGGAACAAAATTTCATCAGTTTTAATCTTCTTGTAATAACTTGTCAATCGCTCTCAACGCCTCTAACCCTCCCATTTTTAAGCTCAAGAAGTGCATTTTAGGCACACCCACATCAATTGGGTTAATACGAATTAAGCCACTTTTTTTCTGTTTGGCAATGCGTTCAGAAAAAGCTCGTACTGTTGGAATCACTTTTCCTGCTCCGATTTCAATTACAACTAGGCATTGCGTTTGGCGTAACCATTTACCAAGTAGTGCATATTTACCAAGTTGGTAACTTTCACAATACGTATAGTTATTAAACATCATTACATTTTGTCGTGCTAAACCTCCGCAATTAGGGCAAGTTGGAGATTCGCTAACAACGATACATCGCTCATCATCTGTAACAGGTTTGTAATCATAAGACCACCAAGATTGATTTTGGCAATTATTCATACATTGCAAGCGATCTAATGTACCGTGGCATTCATAAATTCGACTTTCTCTAAACCCTGCCTTACGGAAATGTCCGTCCACATTGCTGGTAAATACAAAATAGCCGTATTGCTTATTTTCAGCCCAGCGTTTTAACATTGTATAACCTTCGTGAGGTTCTGCTTGGCGATATTGATTTAAGCGATGAGCAAAAAACCATTTAGCAAGTTCAGGACGTTGCTTGTAGGCAAGCGGTGTTGCAATATCCATAAATTGCAAATTGAATTGTTTAAGTGGTGGGTAGGCATTCCAAAATCCACCAATACTTCTAAAATCAGGTAGGCCACTATCAACAGACATACCAGCCCCAGCGGTAATTAAAATACCATCAGCTTGGCGAATAAGCTCAACCGCATAATTTAGATCGTTATTCATCGATTCCTCCTTAATTTTTAAATATTGTAATCAAGGAAGTGACGAATTATGTCGCAATATCATAAAAATTCACAAATAATAGTAGAAAGATCATCATACAAGCGGCTTTTTTTTACTATTTTTCTACAAATTTGTAGTCGTTCAATGTTATTAGGATACTGTTTCCAGATTTGGTTAATATGTGTTGGTGTGATGTAATTATATAAACCATCTGAGCAAAGTAAGATGCTTTCACCTCTTATTAGCTGAAATTCTGCAATATGAATACGGAAATCTACGCTATCAAAATCAGCACTAATGTAATCAGATAAAGCTTGATACATTGCAGCATATTCCGTTTGTTCATCAACTAAACCTTGAGCTTGCATTTCAGCAAGAATGGTATGATCAAAACTGAGTTGTTGCCACTCACCATTTATCGTAATTTTATAGGCTCGGCTATCGCCTGTATTAACTATTTTGCCGTATCCATCCTTGTTGAGTTCACAGGCAACAAAGGTGCTACTTGTTCCAAAATAAGATTGTGCATATCGTTCACTCAACTTGTTTTGAATTGTTCTTAGCCAAGCTGAGCTAAGTGTTTGGCAGTAACTTAATTGCTCCATTAAAAATCGACTAGCGAGTTGAGGTTTTGGGCTATTAGAAATACCATCGGCAATGCCAAAAATGACTGCGTTCTTATCTAAAATAATACTTTCAGCATTTTTTAGCTGCCATTGGTAAACGTTCATCCCATTGAATAGGGCATCTTGATTTTGTTTTTTGTTATTACCAGCTTGTTGGCAAAATGTGAGTTGAAATGACATAATGCTTGCCCGAATTAACTAATGACTTAAATGACAAACAGAAGAATACTAAGCCACATAATTTTTATTCAATTATACAGTCTGTAAACTTATGTTAATGGCTCTCGCTCAATATCCCAAATATCCTCGCCAAATTTTAAGAGCCACCATTCCAACATATCATTTTCCGACACAGTTGCCTGAAAGCGGTAATGCTCATCGCTTTCTTCTAAAATTTGTTGATCTTTGGAAATAGGCGTTTCTGTTAAATGGAATCCTGCCCATTTTGCAATAGAAAACGTCAGGCGAATTTTGCGAATATTCTGATTACTGGCAAAACCTAAATACCCTTCTTCTTGATAAACCTGTAAATCAAAATCTTTCGGGCGTTCAAAGCTAAATGTAGAGATTTCTGCTTGGTGAATACGATGTATTGCCAACATTCGGGTATCAGAAAATCCATCAAAACGGCAAATAAGGTAAATGCTTGCACCTTGCTGTGCAATTGCCAAAGGCATAATGGTTGAAGAGAGTTTTTTACCATTTGCATTATGATACTCAATTTTTAGTAATTTATTCTGATACAATGCTTGGCTAACGGCTGAAAAAATATCCTCTTTTATTTTGGCAGGAATTAATGGCAAACTGGTTGGCGTTACACAAACCTTATCAAGCCATTGATGCGCAGGTTTTTCTTTGCCATTTGGATAACTTCCCGAAACCATTCGATCAGCTTGATCAAAAAATGGTTGCATTGAAGACATAATATTTGAAGGTAATAAATATTTAAGTTGTTTTTCAGCGAGTTTTAATAATAGTGACTGCTGTTCATTTAAAATGGGCAGAGCAAATCCTGGTGAGCGTTCTTTCCAGTAATAGGTATAAGGCTTACTATCGTTATTACATTCCAAATCATCAAAGTGCAGGCAGAGCGTTTGTAACGTTCTTTGAATACTGCGTAAATCACGTTTAAAACCTAAATCTATTAGTTTTTTGTGGATCGTTTTTGCTTCTATGTGCGCTGGTAGTCTAGGAATCATTCTTAAAATTTCTAGCTGCAAAAGCGTTGTATCTATATCTTTTGATTGCTTTATCATAATATCCTTTAAGTACGCTTTAATAGAAAATTCAATTAATGTAATCGTCCAAATAATGTAAGAAACAAAGCATAAAGAACAAAGTGTCTCTCTATACTATAATTATATTAGCAAGTTGCCTGCTTCATCTTACGCACAAATTCAGCTAATTCCGCCAAACATTGCGCATGATTATCTAAATTACGCTCAATAATTTTTACTACTGCCGATCCTGAAATCGCACCAGCTGTTCCAGAAGCGAGTGCTTCTTTAACTTGCTGTGGCTGCGCAATACCAAAACCTTGCAAAATTGGTGGGGCATTGTGTGCTTTTAAACCATTAATTAAATCAAGCAAATTAGCCGCATGAGATTGATTTTCCGCACTGGTTACGCCTGCACGAGAAACTAAATAAGTGTAACCCTCACTTTGGCTTGCCACACCTTTAATTGTTGCAGAACTTGCATTTGGAGGGCAGATAAATACTGGTTGAATACTATATTTTTTCGCACTGGCAACATATTCCGCACAAGCAAATAGCGGTATATCAGCAACCAATACCGCATCAACGCCGACCTGTTGGCAACGTTGATAAAAATGATCCAATGTTTGCGCATAAATTAAATTCGCACAAAGTAACAAACTAATTGGTATTGTTGGATATTTCGTGCGAACTTTCGCTAATAATTCAAAACAGGCATCAGTACTAAAACCTGCCGTTAATGCGCGATTATTTGCCGCTTGAATCACTGGTCCATCTAATAAAGGATCGGAAAACGGAAAACCTAATTCTAAGGCGTCCGCACCATTATCTACCAAAGTACAAATAATCTCGAAAGAGCGATCTAATGTTGGGTCGCAGAGCGTAACGAAAGGTACAAATGCCCCTTGTTTTTTGGCTTGTAATTGCGAAAAAAGGTGATCAAAACGACTCATTATTATGCTCCTTTGCCATTTAAGATTTTATCAACGGTGAAAATATCTTTATCGCCACGACCTGAAAGATTAACCACTAAAACCTGTTCCTTATTTGGTTCTTGTTTAATCAATTTTAAGGCATACGCCAATGCGTGCGAGGACTCTAATGCAGGAATAATTCCCTCATGTTTCGCTAGTGCTTGGAACGCATTTAATGCTTCATCATCGGTAATAGATACATAATTAGCTCGCCCTGTATGATGCAAATAGGCGTGTTGTGGACCAACAGACGGGAAGTCTAACCCAGCAGAAACTGAGTAAGACTCTTCAATTTGCCCATCTTTTGTCTGCATGATTGGTGATTTCATGCCAAAATAGATACCGACTGAGCCATGCGCTAATGGCGCGCCATGTTCACCTGTTTCAATTCCTTTTCCAGCTGGTTCAACGCCGATTAATTGCACAGTAGTTTCCTCAATAAAATCAGCAAACATACCGATTGCATTTGATCCGCCACCAACACAAGCGATCACGGCATCAGGTAATCGTCCTTCACGTTCTAATATTTGGCGTTTTGTTTCTTCTCCAATCATTTTTTGGAATTCACGCACAATCGTTGGGAATGGGTGTGGTCCAGCCGCCGTTCCGAGTAAATAATGTGCTTTATCATAATTGGCAGACCAATCACGCATCGCTTCACAGCAGGCATCTTTTAACGAACAGGATCCTTTATTGACCGAAATCACTTCTGCGCCCATTAAACGCATACGGAAAACATTCGGGGATTGGCGCTCCACATCTTTTGCGCCCATATAAATACGGCATTTTAATCCTAACATGGCACACGCTAATGCGGTTGCTACACCATGTTGCCCAGCGCCTGTTTCGGCAATAATTTCTGTTTTTCCCATACGCATGGCTAATAATGCTTGCCCTAGCACTTGGTTGGTTTTATGCGCCCCACCGTGCAATAAATCTTCACGCTTTAAATAAAGTTTTGTTTTTGTCCCTTTGGTTAAATTACGACATAGCGTTAATGCCGTAGGGCGCCCTGCATAATTTTTCAATAAGTCATTAAATTGACATTGAAAGTCGGGATCTTGGCGTGCTTCAACAAAGGCTTTTTCTAGCTGTTGTAACACTGGCACCAGAATTTCAGGTACATACATTCCACCAAATTCGCCAAAGTATGGATTTAATAACGTATCACTCATAATCATTTATCCTAATTTCTCATAATTTTTTGCAAAATAGTTTGTAATTTATTGGCATCTTTTATACCAGGTGCAGATTCCACTCCTGAATTAATATCCAAACCTAAACAATGTTGGGTAAGTGCAGCTTCGATATTATCTAAATTTAGACCGCCCGCTAGCATAATTTTAGCTTTCCATTCTGTTGGAATAATCGTCCAGTCAAAGGTTTTACCTGTGCCGCCGCGTTGATCTTTTAATTGTGTATCAAACACATAACGATCCACATTATCATTCGGTTGAAAATGTACTTTATTGTTCGTTGGATCAACGCCAATTGCTTGCCAAATTTGAATTTTTTCTGGTAGTTGTTGGCGTAATTGTTGAATAAAATGAGCATCTTCATGTCCATGTAATTGCACGGCAAAAAGATTAAGTGCTTTACTGATATTTATCACTTCATCTACAGAAGAATTCTGCAATACCCCTACATAGCGCAAAGGGGCAGCCTGACAAATACGTTTAGCTTGATCTAATGTTACGAAACGAGCAGAGTGTTCGGCAAAAATTAAACCGCCATATAACGCACCTGCTTGATAAGCCTGTTGTGCGTCTTCGGCTCGGGTTAAACCACAAATTTTATTTTCACCATAAATAATAGAACGGATCGCACTATTTAAATCATTACTGCCCATTAAACTACTACCAATTAAAAAAGCATTTACCAAAGGTTTTAATTGCTGGACTTGTTGATGGGTATAAATACCCGATTCACTGATAATAATCCGATCAGTTGGAATTTTGGGGGCTAAATCTAAGGTGCGTTGTAAATCAACGGAGAGATCATGCAAATTACGATTGTTAATACCGATGACTTTCGCATTTAATTTAATTGCACGTTGTAGTTCTTCCTCATTTGAGGTTTCGGTTAAAACCCCCATACCTAAAGAATGTGCTAGATTTGCCAACGTTTGGTAAGTTTGATCATCTACGACAGAAAGCATTAATAAAATTGCATCGGCTTGATAGTAGCGCGCGAGATACACTTGATACTCACTAATCATAAAATCTTTGCAAAGAACAGGTTGACGCACTAAATGACGCACGAGTGGCAAATAAGAAAAACTACCTTGAAAGTATTTTTCATCGGTTAGCACCGAAATTGCACTGGCGTAATGACGATATACATTCGCAATACTGGTTAAATCAAACTCTTGTCTAATCAAGCCTTTTGATGGTGAAGCCTTTTTACATTCTAAAATAAATGCAGGTAATTCGTGGGTACCTTGGGCTAACGCTTGATAAAAACTGCGATCACTTGGTTGAATTTTTTCTTTAAATTCTGCTAGCGGAAATTGCTGTTGTTGCTCGGCAAGCCAAACTAATTTATCTGCAACAATTTTTTGTAATACTGTGGCGGATTGTTGCAATGTTTGCGAAAAATCTTGTGTAATCATACAACTTTACACCTCTTAATAATGTGTTAATTTTTCTAATGTGGTGAAAGCATTACCACTGGTCAAATGTTCTAATACTTGTTGGGTCGTTTGTTGCAAGTTTTGCCGCCCAAATAATTTCAATAATAGAGCAGTATTGGCAGCAACGGCATTTAAATGTTCTTGCTTGCCTTTCCCTTGCAAAATTAAGCGTAAGATCGCCGCATTTTCGGCAGGCTCACCACCACGAATGGCTGCTAATGGTTGTGGTTTTAAACCAAAATCTTCAGCAGTTAGTGTATAACGTTCAATTTTACCTTGATAAATTTCTGCTACTTCGGTTGTACCATGTAGTGCAACTTCATCTAATCCGCTACCATGGACGACAACACTATGTTGATGCCCTAAAGATAAGGCTGTTTCTGCATAAGGTTGCAATAAATCAGCATGATAAACGCCTAACATTTGATGTTTTGGGCGGGCAGGATTAATCAATGGTCCAAGAATATTAAAAATTGTCCGCGTTTTTAACGCTTGGCGTACGGGTATAGCGTGTTTAAAGCCACGATGGTATTGTGGCGCAAAAAGAAAACAAAGCCCAATTTTATCTAACGCTTGACGTGCTGTATTGGCATCAAGATCTAAACGTACATTGAGCGCAGAAAGTACATCACTTGATCCTGTTTTACTGGAAACGCTGCGATTACCATGTTTGGCAATTTTCGCTCCCATGCTGGCGGCAACAATCGCGCTGGCTGTGGAAATATTAATGGTATTTGCGCCATCACCGCCAGTTCCAACAATATCAGCAAAAACATAATCTGGTGTCGGGAAAGGCTCAGCAGCATTTAACAATGCTTTTACCGCACCGCTAATTTCAGCCACCGTTTCTCCTTTAACTTTTAATGCGATTAAGGCAGCAGCCAACTGTTCGTTATTTAATTCTCCTTGTACAATCGCCGCAAAAAGCTGTTCACTTTCAGTAGAGGAGAGCGTATTTCTATTGAATAATTTTTCGAGTATGTGTTGCGTTTCCATAATTATCTTCCCTAAATTTTTATTAATTTTTGTGGTAATGCGGATTATCGGGTTAATAACCAATCAATGGTTTGTTTTAAAAGTTGCCCGCCGTGTACGGTTAAAATTGATTCTGGGTGAAATTGAAAACCGCAAATGGGTAATGTTTGATGACGAAATGCCATCACTATGCCGTTGTATTCTGCATTTACGATCAATTCTTTTGGCAAATTTACTCCCATTAAAGAATGATAGCGAGCAACAGGGAGAGGATTTGTCAAAGCAGTAAACATCGCTTGATTATCATGGGTAATTTTAGATACTTTGCCATGCATTACTTCACCTGCATGGACAATTTCGCCTCCAAAAGCTTCAATAATGGCTTGATGACCAAGACAAATGCCAATCATTGGACAGTGATCTTTTAATGCTTGAATTAATGGCAACATATTACCTGCTTGTTGCGGATTACCAGGGCCAGGCGATAAAGCCAAAATGGTATTTGGTTGTGCCGTTGCTGCTTTAATTAATATCTGTAAATCACAGTCATTACGATACACTGTAACGTTATGACCTAATACACGAAATTGGTCAACCAAGTTGTAAGTAAATGAATCAAAATTATCAAGAAAGAGAATATTAGCCATAAAATATCCTTACTATTGGCAATTTGTTTGTTTAATTGCTTTAATCACTGCCGCCGCTTTGTGGCGTGTTTCATCAGCCTCCATTTGAGGATCTGAATCTAAAACTTCACCACACCCCGCCTGAATATAAGCCATACCATTCTGCACAAAGGCAGAACGAATCACGATACAGGTATCAAAATCACCATGAGAAGAGAGGTAACCAACAGCACCACCATAGCTATGGCGACGTTGTTTTTCAACTTGATAAATTAATTGCATCGCTTTAATTTTTGGTGCACCTGTCAAGGTGCCCATATTCATACAAGCTTGATAGGCGTGCAGCGCATCAAGTTCTGGTTTTAACTGACCAACTACGCGTGAAACTAAGTGCATAATATGCGAATAGCGATCGACCTGCATTAACTCAGCTACACGGCGTGTGCCACTAACACACACTCGAGCAATATCATTACGCGCTAAATCCACTAGCATTAAATGTTCAGATTGCTCTTTATGGTCAAGGCGTAACTCCAATTCAAGGCGAGCATCTAGTTCAGGATCAATTTGCCCATTGCTATCAAAGCCACGTGGGCGAGAACCTGCAATAGGATAAATCTCTAATTGACGAGTTGCTTGGGTATATTTCAACGCACTTTCTGGTGAAGCACCAAATAAAACAAAATCATCATCTTGCATAAAAAACATATAAGGGCTTGGGTTGTTATGTTTTAGTTGATGATAGGTTGCTAATGGGCTAGGACATTCTACGGAGAAGCGACGAGAAGGGACAATTTGAAACACATCGCCAATATTAATGTGCTGTTTTAGTTTTTCGATAATCGCTTTGAAATGTTCATCATCAATATTCACATTAACATCTGTCGACGCTACTTGTTTCGCTAAAATGGTTTCTTTTGCCTGTGTTAATTGATAGAGAATACTGTTAGCTTGCTCGGTAACTGAAATAGACTGTGATTGATCAAAAATATAAGAGTGAAGTTCCGCTTTTTCGGTTTGGTGATCAATGATAACTAATTGTTCAGCAAGGTAAAAACTATAATCAGGAGAAGTTAACCCATCATTTTCTAAAGCCATTCCATTCATTGGGATAAAATTTGCTACTAAATCATAGGCAAATAAACCACCTAAAAAAATAGGGGATTGGTGCTGTTGATAAAGTTGTAATACGGCACGCAATCCATCAAATACGGTTAATGATTGTAATTTTGTATCTTCATCTAATTCATTATTAAGAATAGGGAAGATTACAGTTAAGGCTAATGGTTGTTGAATAACAGTTAGATCTGCATATTGCTTGAAACGGATAGCAAGTTGCTTCAGCACATAAGTTCCATTTGCTGTTAATGCTTGAAAATGCACTTGTTGCTGATCGCATCTAATTTTTATTGCCGCTTTAGCAATTAATAGACTTTTTAAACTGTTTTTACTGCCAATTTCTGCGGAATCTAATAATAGTGTATTTGTTTGACATTGGCATAGACGAGCAAATAGTGAAGTCGTGTCTGCTTGATATGGAATAGGTTGTTGAATGACTGCTAAATATGACACGATAACCTCCTTTTAAACTTCCTAATTTTTATTTTTTCTTACCATTCTTTTGTACTATTTTAATAGTATATTAAAACGTTTTTCTAGATACTACGCTTGTCATGTCAGAAAAGCAAGCGCCATTTTCATTTATTGTCGTAATAATGCAAAAATTACCTTTACGATAAAATAGTGTTGTGCAAAACATTAAACAACATAACTAGAAAGGATTTGTGAATGAGACAAAGGAAAATCAATGTAGATGCAAGATATAAGTTAATAGTGATGTAAAAGCATAAAAAATATAAAAAAGGAAATATCCTACATCAAGCAGGCATCATTTCACGAAGCATCAACAATTTCACGAAGCATCAACAGAGAATGAAGAACAAATAAATATGTTACTTCGATAATTATTATATTTAACATAATATACATTATATCAAGAAAGTGATGTTGTTAAAAATAACGGTTTTTATGTTAAATATATGAAACATATAAAATATTATGCCATTTCTTTTTGTCCTGTAGAACGTAAATATTATTTTTTCTTCATTGTTTAGTTTGTTTAATTTTTTATATTGATGATCGTAGATGACCGAAAATTCATAACCATTACGTTACACTGTCATAAAAATAACAAGCGCATTTGCCACTTCATAAAGAAAAAACTTGTGTGATGCGATAACATGACACAAGTTTTTTGAAAGGATTTTATATTGGATTATCGTCTAAACACGCGAATATTATTAAAACCTTGATCTTTCAGATACAACGCTTGCAAACGACTCATTACCCCTCGTTCACAGAATAATAAATACTGTTTAGTTTGATCTAATTCTGGGAATTGACGAGATAATTTATAGAAAGGAATGTGTAAAACCGTTTGATTCTCTAGTTCTAGCGGTTTTTCATCGGTTTCTTCTGGACTGCGAATATCAATAATCACATCATCTTGTTGTAGCACAGATACCATTTCAACTTCTGGGACTTCTCGTTCTGTCTGTTCTGCAATTTGGCGAATATCTAAATATTGTGCATTCCAAACCGCATCTTCTAATAAAGAAAAATCAAAGTGCGACTCTTCTTCCTCAATTTTGGCTTTAATTGCTTTAACGGTAGGATTTTTAGAAATAACTCCACAAAATTCAGGCATCGATTTGGCAATATCATCAGTACCAATCTCTTTTGCCATCGCAATAATCTGTTCTTTATCGTGTGAAATTAAAGGACGCAACACTAAACAATCCGCAGCTTCATCAATTAAACGCAAATTGGTCAATGTTTGGCTAGATACTTGTCCCAACGCTTCGCCTGTAACAATTGCTTGAATTTGAAAACGCTCTGCAACTTTGCTAGCTGCACGTACCATCATGCGTTTCAAAACAACACCCATCTGCCCGTTGTCAACTTTTTCGAGAATTTCTGCCACAATTTTCTCAAAATTTACTGCTACAAAACGGACTTTATGTGAAGTACCATAACGCTGCCAAATATGATATGCCATCTGTTTTACGCCAATCTCGTGTGCCGCGCCACCTAAATTAAAGAAGCAATAATGCACGCGACACCCACGACGTAACAGCATAAAACTTGATACCCCAGAATCAAAACCACCAGAAATTAACGATAAAACATCTTCTTGCGTACCTATCGGATACCCACCGATACCTGCAAAACGCTGTTTAATCAACATAACATGATCATACTCAATCTCAATTCTGACGGTAACATCTGGATTAGTAAGTTTAACTTTGGCACTCTCAATCTGTTGATTTAATCCCCCACCGATATAACGCTCAGCATCTAATGAGGTAAACTCGTGATTTCCTTTGCGTTTTACTCGCACACAAAAGGTTTTATTTTCTAATTGTTTAGCAATATCTGCATACACAATTTCAAAAATATCTTGTAATGAAGCAAATGGTTTTTCTTCTACTTGTAAGAAATGATGAATTCCTGGAATACGCTGTAATAATTCTATTAATAATGCGTTTTTTTCTGCATTTTTTGTTCTGACTTCAATATAATCCCAATGCTTTACTACCGCAACTTGATCATCATATTTACTTAGAACATTGCGAATATTACTGGTTAATATTTTGATAAAACGTTTACGCACAGAATCACTTTTAATCATGATTTCTGGGAATAATTTAACAATAAATTTCATATGATTAGCTTCTGTTATGCAAAAAATAGGCGTGTATTCTACACGAAAATGAGAAACAACGTAAAAAATCCACCTAAAGTTTCATGAAATTAGGTACAATACGCCACATTGAAAACAAAATGTTTGTCAGTTATGAGAAAAAAAACACAAACTTTAAACTTTGAAAACACTTTAACGGAACTCGAAGCTGTCGTAAATCGCCTTGAACAAGGTGATTTAACTTTAGAAGATGCCTTAGCTCAGTTTGAACAAGGTATCCATCTTGCTAAACAAGCACAAGAACGTTTAACGAATGCAGAACAGCGGGTACAAATTTTATTAGAGAAGAATGCGACTGCGGAATTAACGCCTTTTATAACGAATAATTCCGAACAACAAATTGACGAGGATTCTCCTTTTTAATCCTGCACTGATTTGTACTGCCAAAGAGAATATTTATAATAATCAAAAAAGCCTTTTAGGATTTGACGATGTATCAATTTTCAGACGATTTATCTGCATTACAACAACGTAATAACACATTCTTACATCAACAATTAGACCAGTTAGATAGTGCGCCTGCACCTTTAGCAGAAGCAATGCGTTACAGTCTATTATTGGGTGGAAAACGTGTTCGCCCTTTTTTAGTTTATGCGACTGGAAGAATGTTAAATGTTTCATTGGAACGATTAGATCATCTTGCTGGTGCCATTGAATGTATTCATTGTTATTCCCTTATTCATGATGATTTACCCGCCATGGATAATGATACCCTACGTCGTAATCAGCCTACTTGTCATATTGCTTTTGATGAAGCTACCGCTATTTTAGCGGGCGATGCGCTGCAAAGTTACGCATTTGAATTATTAGCACAAGCGCCTTTAACTGATACACAAAAAATTCAGCAAATAGCTCTTCTCGCTCACGCATCAGGTGCGCAAGGAATGTGTTTGGGACAGAGCTTAGATTTAATTTCTGAAAATAAGCAAATTTCATTAACTGAATTAGAAAAAGTTCATTGCCATAAAACTGGCGCATTAATTACTGCATCGGTATTACTTGGCTTTTATGCGTCGGATTATTACCAAGATCAAGCGCTAAAACAAAAACTTACGCTTTTCGCACAAGCGATTGGTTTGGCTTTCCAAGTACAAGATGATATTTTGGATATTACTTCCAATAATGAAGAGTTAGGTAAAAATGCGGGTTCTGATTTAAAATCACATAAAAGTACTTACCCGCAATTACTTGGCTTGGAACAAGCAAAACAAAAAGCCCACGATCTCTATCAAACAGCACTCCACTGCTTAGATCAAATCGCTTTTGATACCACTGCGTTGCGTGCTTTAGCAGAATTTATTATTCAACGGCGGAATTAACTATTTAACGGATTTTATAACAACTATGTCAAATTATTCACTTTTATCACAGATTAATTCTCCTGATGATTTACGTCTATTAGCCAAAGATCAGTTACCTGAACTTTGCGATCAATTACGTCAATATTTATTAGATTGTGTAAGCCAAAGTAGTGGACATTTGGCTTCTGGTTTAGGTACCGTAGAATTAACTGTTGCTCTGCATTATGTTTTTAATACACCGTTTGATCAATTAATTTGGGACGTTGGGCATCAAGCCTATCCGCATAAAATTCTCACGGGGCGTCGTGATCAAATGCACACTATTCGCCAAAAAGGAGGTATTCATCCCTTTCCTTGGCGCGAAGAAAGTCCATTTGATGTGTTAAGCGTTGGACACTCCTCTACCTCTATTAGTGCTGGATTAGGCATTGCGATTGCCGCCCAAAAAGAAAATGCAGGACGTAAAACCATTTGTGTGATTGGTGATGGGGCGATTACTGCTGGTATGGCATTTGAAGCAATGAATCATGCTGGCGCATTACATACCGATATGCTTGTGATTTTAAATGATAATGACATGTCGATTTCGGAAAATGTTGGCGCATTAAATAATCATTTAGCTCGCCTGCTTTCAGGATCGTTCTATGCATCTTTGCGTGAGGGAGGTAAAAAAATCCTCTCGGGTATTCCGCCGATTAAAGAGTTTGTGCAAAAAACCGAAGAACACGTAAAAGGCTTTATCTCACCAGGTGGGACATTATTTGAAGAACTCGGTTTTAATTATATTGGACCGATTGATGGACATAATGTTGAGGAATTGGTTTCCACGCTAAAAAATATGCGTACCCTCAAAGGACCACAATTTCTCCATATCATCACCAAAAAAGGTAAAGGGTATGAACCTGCGGAACGTGATCCAATTGGTTTCCATGGTGTACCAAAATTTAACCCACGCAGTGGTGAATTACCAAAAAGTAAAAACGCTTCTCCAACCTATTCCGATATTTTTGGTAAATGGTTATGTGAAATGGCGGAGCAAGATAAAAAATTGATTGGTATAACGCCTGCTATGCGAGAGGGTTCTGGTATGGTTGAATTTTCGCAACGTTTTCCAGAACAATATTTTGATGTGGCGATTGCCGAACAACACGCTGTAACATTTTCGGCAGGATTGGCGATTGGCGGTTATAAACCTGTAGTGGCGATATATTCTACATTTTTACAACGTGCTTATGATCAACTCATTCATGATGTGGCGATTCAAAACTTACCTGTTCTTTTCGCGATTGATCGCGCAGGTATCGTTGGTGCTGATGGGCAGACACACCAAGGGGCATTTGATTTAAGTTATTTACGTTGTATTCCAAACCTCATTGTGATGACACCAAGCGATGAAAATGAGTGCCGTCAAATGCTCTACACTGGCTATCATTGTGGCAAGCCAGCCGCTGTGCGTTATCCACGTGGTACTGGAACAGGCGCAACATTAGCCCCTTTAGCAGAACTCGAAATTGGTAAAGCTAAAACCATTCGTGAAGGAAAAAAAGTGGCTATTTTAAATTTTGGGACGTTATTACCAGAAGCTTTACAAGTTGCAGAACAACATAATTATACTGTTGTGGATATGCGTTTTGTGAAACCACTTGATTTAGACTGTTTACAAGTAATGAAACAACATTATGATTTACTGGTAACTCTAGAAGAAAATGCAATACAAGGTGGCGCAGGGGCTGCCGTACTAGAGGAATTAGTCAATTTACCAGGTTCAATGCCTGCTGTATTACTGTTAGGGTTACCTAATTATTTTATTCCACAAGGTACACAGCAAGAAATTCGACAGCAGTTACAATTAGATGCGGAGGGAATTGCGGCGCAAATTGCGACTAAACTTGCGCAGATATAATGAGAGATATAAGGCGGATAATAGGTATCCGCCTTATAACTGCTGCAAATTTTCCTCAACGTCTATTAAGACTAAAAACGCTGCATCACCACCCCACTCTTTTGGCGCGTGATGAAAAGCAACAACTTTAGGGTATTGCACTAACCAACGCGGAATTTGTTTTTTTAAAGTAAAACTACCATACCCAGTCATAATACAAGCACAGGGTAAATTTTCTTTTTCACACGCCAATAGTAATGCAGCTAGCTCCTGCTTTGCTTGTTCTCGTGTTAAACCGTGTAAATCTAAAAAAAGATCGGGGACAAAATCTCCACGGCGTAATCGCTTTAATAAGTAATGATCATCACCCTGACGCAAATAACGCCCGCCATCTTCATCTAATAAAGGTTCATATTCGTCAGAAAAATAAAATAAGGTATCCTCTTTTTCACGTAATGCTTTCATGGCGGCTTGCTGACGTTGACGTTTTTGCTGCGTAGAAAACGTTACAGTGTCTTGTTTTAGCGGTTTGATTCCTTGAACAAACGCTTGAAATAAATTGCGATCTTGTGAATCCATCATTATCCTCATCATTTAAACAGCGCGCCATTCTAACACAACTAACACCTTTTGCTGAAAATATGGTATAAATAGCCATCTTTTTTCACTTATCAACATGAATGCTATGTCAGAACAACAACTTTATAATCAAGAACTTATTGAAGAAATTCAACTCTACTCGCCCCTATCAAATTTGCATACTATTCAAGATTTTCTCCGTTGGACATATAGTTATTTCAACGCAGCGGATATTTTTTATGGGCATGGTTTTGATAATGCGTGGGACGAAACCTTACAACTGGTTTTATCAACATTGCATTTACCATTAGATGTACCAACTGAACTTTATCATTCCCGTCTAACGGATATTGAAAAACAAAAATTACTCGCATTAGTTACAGAGCGGCTAGCAACTCGCAAACCAGTCGCTTATTTAACAAATTCTGCTTGGTTTTGCGGATTGCAATTTTATGTCGATGAACGGGTACTGATCCCTCGCTCTCCAGTTGGAGAGTTAATTCAAAATGGGTTTACAGGTGTTGTGCGGAACGAACCAAAACGTATTTTAGATATGTGTACAGGAAGTGGCTGCATTGCGATTGCCTGTGCCGATAAATTCCCTAATGCTGAAATTGATGCGGTGGATATTTCATTAGATGCGTTAAATGTTGCTGAAATAAATATTGCGCATCACCATATGGAGCAGCAAGTTTTCCCGTTACAGTCCGATCTTTTTGCTAATCTACCGCAAGATGGTTACGATTTAATTGTCAGTAACCCGCCTTATGTTGATGAAGAGGATATTGCTGATATGCCAGTAGAGTTTTCGCATGAGCCGATATTAGGTTTGGAAGCAGGGCATGATGGCTTAATTCTGGTAAAACGCATTATTGCCAATGCCGCAGATTACCTTAACGATAATGGTGTGTTAATTTGTGAGGTCGGTAACAGCATGGTGCATTTAATTGCCCAATTCCCAACGGTGCCGTTTGAATGGATTACATTTAAGCATGGCGGTGATGGTGTCTTTATGTTAACAAAACAACAACTACTTGCTTGCCAAGAACAGTTTGCACAATATAAATAGTAAAATTCTGTTTGTTAACCACGTGATTTTCATTATTTTTCACTCAAATTGAGATTTAGGTCGCCTTAAAGAGCGACCTATTTTTTGCGTTTTTAAAACCGATCCTTTGCTTGGCGTAATGCTGTAAATTGCGCTACGTTTTGGCAACGTAAAAATGGATTTAATGCTTTCTCTACACCTAATGTGGTTGGCACAGTCGGTTGCTGTTGTTGCCGTAACGCTTCTATTTTCGTGGCATAGGTGGCTAATTCTGCAGAATGTTCGATAGATTGTGCAAAACGCAAATTGCTTAATGTATATTCATGCGCAGGGCAAACTATCGTTTCATCTGGTAGTTGTTTTAATTTCTCTAAGGAAGTAAACATTTGTGCATAATCACCCGTAAAAACACGACCACAACCTAGGGAAAATAACGTATCACCACAAAAGAGATGATTATCCACAACATAGCTAATATGTCCCGCGGTATGCCCTTCGGTCGCCAAAATATTTAACGAATAATGTGCGGTATGATAAATCCCCTCCTCCACCTTATGTGTTACAAGGTGAGAATCAACTTCTGCAGGTGCATAAACTGGTACATGAGGATAAGCTTTGCGTAATTGAGCAACGCCACCTGTGTGATCGGCATGATTATGAGTAATTAGAATCGCCTCTAATGTTAATGATGATTTGGCTAAAAATGCCTCAACAGGTGCCACTTCTGCTGGATCAATCAACAAAGCGTGTACATTATCCCGACTGTAACACCAAATATAATTATCATTTAATGCTGGAATGGCAATTAACATTTTCTTCTCCTTGATAAAAATAGCGTTTAATTTGTGTCGCTAATCCACTAGCGCGGAACGTACGACGCTGTACAGCATTGAGCCAAATCATCTCCTCACTAAATACCGTAAATTTATCTTTTGCTCGTGTAATTGCTGTATAAATTAATTCTCTAGTGAGCAACGCATTAAACTCTTGTGGTAACACTAACACAGTATGATTAAATTCCGAACCTTGTGATTTATGTACTGTCATCACATAAGCCGATTCTACACTCGGAACTCGGCTCGGTAATACACCTCGAAAGCCGCTTTCTGTTTCAAACCAGACTTTTAAATTCCCCTGTTCATCAGGTAATACCAACCCAATATCTCCATTAAATAAGCGTACATTATGATCATTTTGCAACACAATTACTGGTTTACCTAAATACCATTCATGTGCAGCACGAAATGTAACGTGCTTCTGCTGTCGCAACATTTCTGCAATCTGTTGATTTAGCTGCTCTACCCCCAATGCTCCACTACGTAAAGCGCTTAATAAACGATTACGCTTAAATAAAGCAAATGCTTGGGCAATTTGTGCTGGCGTCCAGAGTGTTTGCTGTTGCATGAACATAAAATATTCTCGATATAATGTGCAGGCAAACTGTACAACGTGGTGATTTTTTTCACCAATCTGTTGGTTAGATAGCGATAAAACTTGAATATCTTCATAACGAGAAAATAGCTGCCAGCTCTGCTCTGCAGCGCCTTGATTGACAGCATTCGCTAACTGCCCAATCCCTTTATCGGCACGAAAACGATAACTATGTTGCAAATGACATAGGCTATCACGGATAAAATTACATTGCGGTGTTGCCGCTAAAGTTTGTCCACAGACGTGTTGTAAATAATCCGCGTGAGGTTGACTATATGCTAGCGGTAAAAATTGCCCTAATTCCGCCATAATCGCCCCTACCTCCACTGAGGCTAATTGATCTTTATCACCTAGAAAAATCAACCTCGTATTAGGGTGAACGCCACGCAATAATAATGCCATCGTTGCTAAATCAATCATTGATGCTTCGTCCACCACCAACACATCAATATTTAATGGACGTTGTTGATGATATGTAGGTGGACTATTTGGGTGCATTCCCAATAAACGGTGAATTGTTGCCGCCTCTTGTGGCAACTCTGCGGTGAAATCTAGCGGTAATTGAATCTGTTGTACTGCTTGGTGCAAGGATTCTGTTAAACGTGTTGCCGCTTTTCCCGTCGGTGCAGCTAAGCGAATGGATAATGGTGGTTGTTGTTGTAAGCGTTGTAACCATTGCAATCCTAATAATAATTTAGCGACAGTTGTGGTTTTCCCTGTCCCAGGTCCACCTGAAATAAAGGTGATCGTTCTGGAAAATGCCGTGGCTACAGCAATTTTTTGCCAATCAGGTTTAGGTGCCGTGGCGACAAAAAGGGTGGATAAAATGTGTTCAATATAGCTCAGCTGTTGAGCTGTATGAGGTAGCACTTTACTGTTAGCTAAACGTTGCGCAATATAATATTCATCTTGCCAAATACGGTGTAAATAACAAACGGTATCCTGCGCAAACAAACGCAATACAATCGGCGTTACCTGCTGTTGATCACTAGAAAAAGCGGCATGAAGTAATAGTGGTGTATGCCACTCTGTAACAGGTATGGAAGGCAGCGATTGACGCAATTCATGTAGTAATGATTGCCCTTCTGGTAATGACAATAATTCAAATGGATTAGCGAGCAAATCTTCGCTTAAATACAAGCAACTATGCCCGCGTTGATGATGAAAACTTAATAGCGCAGCCAGTAAAGTAGCAAGATTATTGACCTTAGGATCGAGCGTTGTTCCTTGCTGATAAATCAACTGTGCAAAATAGTAATCAATTTGTTCAATAATGGCAGCCTCTCGTAACTGCCGTAAAATGGTTAACATTGTTTATTCCCAAAGCTGATCTAATTTTTCAATTAATTCCGTAGCGGGTTTAGTGAAAAAAATGCCTGTTTGGGCATCATCTGCTACCGCCATGCCCCGTACAAAAAGATAAAACACTCCACCAAAATGGGTCGCATACTGATAATCGGGATCGTGTAATTTTAGGTAACGGTGCAACGCCAACGTATAAATCAAATATTGCAAATCATAACGCTGTGCGGAGATAACTTTTTGCAGATTATCTGATTGATAGCAACTCGATTCTTTACCCAAAAAATTACTTTTATAATCAATGAGATAATAGCGATTATCTCGTCTAACAACAACATCAATAAAACCACGAATAAATCCCTGAATTTCGTCAACTTGGATTGGATATTGTTGATCATACAGTGGGTGATATTGTTGTAAAATTTGATTAAATTGTTGATTATTAAATAATTTTCCAAGTTTAAGATAAAATTGTAACTCCGTTAATTTATCTTTACGGCTAATATGTTGTAATGCCCCCAATTCAGGTAATGGCTTGCTTACTACCTGAGTAAACCAAGTTTGTAGTGGTGCTAGCCAATCATCAGTTAGATTAAGTATTTGGCATAATGGCTTAAAGCTCTCTATGTTGATAGGTTTAGTAAAATCCAATTTTTCCAAATAACGGTGCAAATGTGCGCCGACCGTTGCGCCTTTCGGGAAATCAAATGGCGAAAAATCTGCAGGATAGTAGGTTGTGTTTAGCGGATCTAACTGTGTCGATAACTCGGCAACTTGCATTTCTTGATCGAAATAATCTTGTGCCAAATCGACAAAATGCTCATCATAAATCGTCTGTAATTTGCTTTGTATAGCAGTAAAACTGGTTACTCGCCAATTTTTTTCCACTGGCTGTTTCACATACTGCACTTCGATCGGTTTCTCGACAGTTAAATTAGGACGCCAAGAATCTTGATAGCAAATAGCATTTTCCTGTACTACTTGCCAATTTTCAGGCGACAACGCACGATCAAATAACGCCTGATAACTTGATTCAGTTGCGAGCATTTCTCCTTGTACCAATAAATAATCTAAAGGCGTTAATGTTTCTGTTGTCGTTTTATCCTCAGCAACGGGCAATGATGGCACACCAACGATCAGTTGATATTTAGCCCGCGTCAATGCTACATATAAAAGGCGCATATTTTCCGCTCGATTTTCTAAACCAACCTGCGATTTCTCTTCTTGCGCAATATCCCAAATGAGTTGATTTTCTGTATTATGATAGAAAGAGACTTCTTCAGCTTTTCCTCTACTGG
Source organism: Gallibacterium trehalosifermentans (assembly GCF_042433055.1). Lineage (NCBI taxonomy): Bacteria > Pseudomonadati > Pseudomonadota > Gammaproteobacteria > Pasteurellales > Pasteurellaceae > Gallibacterium > Gallibacterium trehalosifermentans. Next base: position 420,719 of record NZ_JBHLWB010000001.1, on the reverse strand, counting down.
AGCGCGTCATGATAAACGGCAAACAGACTAACGGGAACTCTAATCCTTTTGACTTATGAATGGTGATAATTTTTATCACATCTTGTTCTCGCTCTAAGCGTAAGCGATTTTCTTCATTACTGGCTATATCACTAAGTTGTTGTTGATACCAATTCAACAGCGCTTCTTCATTTTGCTGTTGACTCATTGCCTGTTGCAATAACTCGCTTAAATGCAATAAATCGACGAGGTAACGCTCGCCCAAAGCAAATTGTTGCAAACGCTGTGGAATATTTTCAGTTTGGTACAAGCGATACAACATAGGTAATACACCTTGTGTTTGCCAAATCTGCCGATATTCCAGAAAACGCTCGATCAATGCAGCCCACTGATCTTCATTTTCTTTCAGTTGATGAATCTGATCGGCAGCAAAAGCCCATAACGTTGAGCCTATCGCCGATAAAACAGCCCGCTCATTAAAAGGCGTAAAACAGGCTCGTAGCACCAAATATAAATCCTGAGCAATCACACTATCAAACACATTAGAACGTTCTGATAAATAAACTGACGCTAACCCTTTTTTTGCTAATGCTGTACGAATAAGCTGACTTTCATTCTCATTACGCACTAAAACAGCAATATCTTTAGCAACAACAGCTCGTTGCGTCATTTGAGTTGGATCTTCAACAAAATAGGCTTGTTGCTGTTCGGCTAATTTAAGCAGCTGCTGTAAATAGCTCGCATACATTTCGGCGATTGCACGTTGATATAACTCTTTTTTCTTATACTCTTCTGTTAATTGCAACATCTGCCACGCAGGTTGTTTTTTCTCATTGATGACAAGATAACCTTGGTTATGCGCTTGGATAGGCGGAAATACAATATTGGTTAAGTAAAATGGATTTTCTGCTTGGGTATAAAGTTGATTTAAACTATCAATTAGTCCTGTTGCAGAACGATAGTTATGTTGCAAAGTATAAATATTGGGAATGTGGTATTGACGTTGATTATCCATAATAGACAAATACGTAAAAATATCGGCCCCACGGAAACGGTAAATTGCCTGCTTTGGATCACCGATAACCGTAAGGTTCGCTAATGGGTAATCAGGTTTTGTCATCAGATAAATTTTTTCAAAAATTGCTAATTGAATCGGATCGGTATCCTGAAACTCATCAATCATCGCAAACGGATACTGCTGACGAATTAAACGAATTAATTTCTCGGCTTGTGGCTTATATAAAGCATCACGCAATAAGCGCAGCAGATCATCAAAGCTTTTCTCATTATGCTTATCTTGATAGTTAAAAATACGTTCCCGCAATAGCTGAATATAGAGATAATTCATACTCGCCACATAAGCCTCTTGCGCAAAGTTCGCAAAGAATTTTTCTAACTCAAGAATAAATGGCGGTAACGGCACAGCTTTGCCTTTATAAAATTTAATCTCAGTTAATGCTTTTGCAGTTTTTAACTGTAATTCCGTCTCTTTTTCTGAGGCTAAATAAGTTTGAATCTTTTTTTCACTTGTTTTTTGGATTGCCGCTTTGTTTTGGGTAAACCAATCGACAAACGCAGTGAGGTGCGTCCTTTCAATCGCCGAAAAAGTCGCTAATTGTTGTTGGTAATATGCGATCCCTGAGGTCAAATCATTAAATAACAACGTTTGCGTAATTTGTGGCATATCACCAGATAATAATTTTTTAAATTTTTCAAATAGCTGATCGGGCGAACTAAATATCTGTGTAATGATTGCTGCTTGTTCGTGATCTAACGCATAGAATTGTTCACGCCATAATTGATAATTAATTTGCCGTAAACGCGCCTGATTCTCTTCTCCTACCGAAAACGCAAAGGATAAGCCCGAATCAAACGCATATTGGCGTAAAATGCGTTGGCAAAAACTGTGAATAGTAAAAATTGCTGCTCGATCAATATATTGAGTCGCAAAAGTTAAGCGTTGAATGGCTAATGGTAAATTGTGTTCAATAAAAGGGAGTAAATTTAACAGCTCCTGATCCGTAATCAAAGTTTTGTCTTGTTGCTGTTGATACTGTTGTAGTAGGTTTAGCCACGACTGAATCCGTTGATTGATCCGTTGGCGTAATTCTTTGGTGGCATCTTTGGTAAAGGTTACCACGAGAATCTGCTCAATATCTAATGGTTGTGGAAAATTATGCTTGCCTGCTTGCAGTAATAAACGTAGATACAGTGTTACCATTGTATAGGTTTTCCCTGTACCCGCAGAGGCTTCAATCACATTATTTTGTGCTAAGGGCAGTGAGATTGGATTGAGTTGTGTTTTCATTATTTATCTTATTGTTAGAGAGGAAAACGCCGATCTCTCACAATCGGCGTTTTGATTATGTCATTTAAAAAGTCAGGACTTTATCCGCCCATAATGTCCATTCAGCGACATCGGCTAAGGTACCAAGCGTTACCCCATCAATCAAGGGGTGATGTGATACCGCTCGTGCATTTGAACAAGTGGTACAAAGTTTTACTTCAACCCCTAATCCAGTCAAGATACTTAATAGCTCTTGTACATTTGCCCCCTCTTTTGGGTTTTGTCCTTTTAATCCAGCTAACACCGCATCAGAAAAACAGAAAATTTTCATTTCAACGTCTTTTGAGTATTCTTCTTTTAATGCCAACGCCAAACGTAACGCATTAAATGTTTTCTCCCCGCTATATGGTGAGTCATTTAAAATATAAAGTAATTTTTGCATCATGATGCCTTAATCAACAAAAACAATCTTAAATAAAAATAACAATGCAATTAGCCAAACAGGAACACTGACCTCTTTCGCCTTGCCAGTAAAGAGTTTCATGACACAATAGCTAATAAATCCTAGCGCAATCCCTTCTGTGATTGAATAAGTAAATGGCATCATTGCTGCGGTAATAAATGCTGGCGTTGCTTCAGTTAAATCGTCCCAACGTACTTTAATCAAACTTGATGACATTAAAATGCCCACATAAATTAATGCGCCTGCAGTTGCATATGGTGGCACAATCGAAGCTAATGGTGAAATAAAAATGACTAATAAGAACAGAATTCCCACAACCACAGCGGTTAGCCCTGTACGTCCACCAACAGATACCCCAGTGCTGCTTTCAATATAAGCAGTAACCGATGATGTACCTAAATAAGCCCCCGTTACAGAACTTACACTATCAACATACAATGCTTGTTTCATTTTCGGGAAAGTACCTTGCGCATTGCTGATTCCTGCTTTTTCGGTAACGCCAAGTAGTGTACCTGATGAATCGAAAAGATTCACAAGCATAAAGGAGAAAATAATGCCTAATAGATCACCTTGTAAAGCACCGCTTAAATCCACTTGCCCAACCACAGAAGTAATACTCGGTGGCATAGAAAAGACGCCCTGAAATTGTGTTTTACCTAACAATAACGACAATACCGTAGTAACGACAATAGACACTAAAACAGAGGCATGAATATTTTTAGCTGCTAAAATGACAATGATAAAGAAGCCTAAAATACCCAATAAAACTGTTGGTGAATGTAAATCGCCTAGGGACATTAAGGTTGCTTCATTTGGCACAATAATGCCCGCATTATGGAATCCCATCAAAGCAATAAACAAGCCGATCCCCGCCGTAATACCCACACGCAAACTAAGTGGAATAGAGGAAATTAACCAAGAGCGGATTTGAAATAAGGTTAACGCTAATAGCCCAACGGCTCCCCAGAAAATGGTTCCCATACCAACTTGCCAAGACAGCCCCATTTTACTTACGACGACATACGCAAAAAACGCATTTAGCCCCATTGCAGGCGCTAGAGCAACAGGTAAATTGGCAAATAAGCCCATTAAAATACTACCTAATGCAGCAATTAAGCAGGTAGTAACAAAGACAACTTGAGTATCCATACCAGCCACGCCTAAGATTGACGGGTTAACGAATACAATATAAACCATGGTAAGAAATGTTGTGATCCCAGCGATAATTTCCGTTTTTACATTGGTATTATGTTGTTCCAAATGAAAAAATTTCGCCAAAAGATTTTGATTTTGCATAAAAAAACACCTGTAAAATAAATAAAAAACAAAAGGAAAAGCTATCACAGGCTTTTCCTTTTAATTCTAGCAAAACTCCTCAAATTTTTGGCGGAAATTTTTAGATTTTTATTATTTTAACGCTATTCTCAAGAAACTCGCTTTTTTATTACATCTTCAATTTATTCTGTACCACTTTTGCTTTCGCTAAGAAACGTTGACGTTCCTTGCTTGCCATAGTGTTATTCATTCCTGGTAGTTTTACTTTCATTGGATTAACTGCTACGCCATTAATATGAAATTCATAGTGTAGATGAGGACCTGTTGAGCGCCCAGTGTTACCTGATAAAGCAATACGTTGTCCTTTTTTTACTGACTGCCCTGTTTTTACGAGCGTTTTACTTAAATGCATATACACTGTTTGGTATTCTCGACCATGGCGCAACATAATATAATGCCCAGCTCCGCCTGCTTGATAAGAGACTTTTACGACTACACCGTCTGCTGGTGCAATAATGGGGGTACCCGTAGGCATAGAAAAATCAACGCCTTTATGTGGTGCAATTCTGCCTGTAACTGGGTGCTTTCGGCGAGGATTAAATGGCGAAGAAACGCGGTACTGGCGTTGCATTGGATAACGCGAGAACCCTTTTCCTAATGTTTCACCATAATTATTATAGTAACGACCATTTTCAGCTTGAATCGCGTAATAGCTTTTACCGCGACTAATAATATGAATACCAATCACATTACCCTGCCCTGTCAATTTATCGTTTAAATATTCACGATTGACTAAAACCGCATAGCGATCACCTTTTTGTAATTTAGTTAAACTAATTTGCCACTGTAACGCATTAATTAATTGATAAATTTGCTTCGAATCTAAACCATTTTCCCGTAGATGAGTATAAAGATTGCCATCAATACTGCCTTTTAAAACTTCTTCTTTCCAAATACTCTTCTTCTGAATAATTTTCATGGCGAAATGCCCATCTACTTGACGTTCATAAATACGCTCTTCTTTCCGTGAAACTAACCAATTTAAATATTGTAAATCCCCATCTTTAGATAAAATCCAATAGAATTGTTGACCTGCTTGTAAGTTTTTTAACGTCGGGTCTAATTGATAAAATCCATTGATGATATCTGTGTCTAAACCACCTGATTCTAGTACATCAGTTAGTTTATCTCCCTCTACTACTGTATAGGCAAACTGATTAGTTATTCTTAACGCTTCTCCAGCAGCATCTAATAATCCACTTAGAGCTTCCTTTACTTCTTCAGGTAATTCATCATCGCTGAATATATTTTCATCTGATAGCTGATCATCAAAGTTTTCTGTATTGCTATGACGACGATCATTCTCTGTTTCTATCGTATTTTCTGGTATTGAATTTCCCACTATACTTGTTGATAACTCTGCTGTTTTGCTATTTGGCGCTAAGGTTTGATGTTGTAAAAAATAAAGAATTGAAAAAAAACTAAGTGCAGCAACCACAAAAAGAATTATTCTTATCATTATTTTCTTTTTAATGCGATCTCTTGCTAATTTAATATGTTGCATTCAATGTAACCTAAAATGGATAAAGCTTAATCATTTTTAAAAGAATTTTTATAAGACACAATGTTAACTGAAAAATTCCCAAAATCAGTGATTAATTTTACTGAACGGATAAATATTCAACATTACACTAAAAAATTATTTGATCCCTTAATTGATTTGCATAAAATACAAGCCATTTTTTCAAAAATATGATCATTATGCAGCACTTACCAACGCCTTTAGTGGAATTAAAAAATATCTCAGTACAATTCAATGAGCAAATTGCCTTACAAGATATTTCATTAGCCATTCAACCCCGCTCTATCACGACTATTGTTGGACCAAATGGGGGCGGAAAATCAACGCTTTTAAAAGTGCTATTAAAATTAATTACTCCGCAATCAGGTAGTGTCAATTATGCACCCAATACTAAAATTGGCTATGTGCCACAAAAAATTCATATTGATCCCTCATTTCCGATTACCGTAATAAAGTTTCTCTCGCTAAAGCCCAAAACAAGTAAGCAGGATATTGATGCTGCGTTAAAATTACTCTCAATTAGCCACCTCGCACAACATAGTATGCAAAAATTATCAGGTGGTGAAATGCAACGCGTTCTACTGGCGCGGGCTATTTTAAATAAACCTAATTTATTGGTACTAGATGAGCCAACACAAGGGGTAGATGTGGTTGGACAAAATGAGCTGTATGAACTTATTAATCAAATGCGTGAGCGTTTTGATTGTGCGGTATTAATGGTATCGCATGATCTACATTTAGTAATGGCAAAAACGGATCACGTCTTTTGTATTAATCAACATCTCTGTTGTGAGGGTACGCCAAATTCAATTAGTATCCACCCAAATTTCATAGATTTTTTTAATAATCAGCGTGAGCAAAATGTCGCAATTTACACCCATCATCATGATCATAAACATAATTTGCATGGTGATGTTTGTTGCTCAGCAGAACACCGTTCACCTGATTGCCAACACCAATCATAAGGCATTTTTATGTTTGACATTATTTTTCCTGCCTGGCTTACAGGTATGTTGTTATCCTTAATTACTGCGCCACTTGGTGCGTTTGTTGTTTGGCGTAAAATGGCTTACTTTGGCGATACCCTGTCGCACTCTGCCCTACTTGGTATTGCACTTGGTATTGTGTTAAATCTCAATCCTTATCTTGCCATTATTATGCTTATTATTTTATTGGCATTAGCATTGGTCTGGTTAGAAAACAACACACATTTTGCTGTTGATACGCTGTTAGGGATTATTGCACATACTAGCCTTTCACTCGGTGTGGTAACCATTGGTCTCATTGGTGGAATACGTGTTGATTTAATGAATTATCTGTTTGGCGATCTACTTGCAATTAATTATCAAGATTTACTTTGGATTGGTATTGGTGTGGTCGTTGTTTTCTCTATTTTATGCTACTCATGGTCAGGATTAATTTCTGCTACGGTCAATCCTGAACTAGCACAAATTGAAGGAATTAATGTCAAAAGAAGCCGTTTAATTTTAATGTTACTCACCGCTATTACGATTGGTTTAAGCATGAAATTTGTTGGAGCATTAATTATTACCTCACTGTTAATTATTCCAGCCGCTACCGCTCGCCGTTTTGCTCGTACACCAGAAAGTATGGCACTTATTGCGATTATGATTAGTATGCTAGCTGTTAGTGGCGGTTTATTATTATCTGCATTTTATGATACTGCCGCAGGTCCCTCTGTCGTGCTTTGTTCATCATTACTTTTTATATTTTCACTTTTCAAGAAGCAACAGGATTAACTTATGCCAACGAAATTACTAACTGAACGCGCTGATATTGAGTGTTTAGTCAACACTTTCTATGACAATGTACGAGCTGATCCACGCATTGGCTATATGTTCAATCATCTAAAAGGCAAACATTGGCAAGCCCATTTAGAAAAGATGTATCGTTTTTGGGAGAGTAATATCTTTGATGTAGAAAGTTATCAAGGCAATCCGATGCTCACACATATCAAACTGCATAATCGCCAACCAATGAGTGAAGCAATGTTTTCTGTCTGGTTAGAACATTGGCAAACCACCGTAAAACAACTCTTTCATGGTGAAAATGCTGACAAAGCAATTTTTCGTGCTACCACGATTAAAGATCTGATGCAGCAACGTGTTTTGACTGATGAATTACCTATGTTTATGCAGCGTATCCGCCCTACTAAAGGCTAAGCCATGAGTTATTGTCGCTATGTTAATCAACTGACAGAAGGACAAGATCCCCTGAATCAAGCCTATCATCAGCAGCGTTATGGTTTTCCGATTGAGAACGACAATGAGCTATTTGCCCGTTTAGTGATGGAGATTAACCAAGCTGGGTTGAGTTGGACGCTTATTCTAAAAAAAGAGGCAGGCTTTCGTGCTGCTTATGATCAATTTGATATTGAAAAAGTCGCACAATATACCGACGAAGATCGCCAACGATTACTGGCTAATCCAGATATTATTCGTAATCGTTTAAAGATTAATGCAGCCATTTACAACGCCCAACAAATCCAGAAATTACAACAACAATTTGGCTCTTTTAAGCAATGGCTGGATCAGCATCACCCAAAAACCTTACCTGAATGGATTAAGATCTTTAAACGCCATTTCAAATTTGTAGGTAAAGAAATTGTGCATGAATTTTTGCTGAGTTGTGGTTATTTGCCTCATGCTCATGATCCAGACTGCCCAATTTACCAACAAATTTTACAGACAGATGTCGCTTGGCGGAGAAAATAAGGATTAATGTGCAAAGAAAAATATCAGTTTTTTGCACAAGCAAGACAAAAAGCATTGCATTTTGAGCGCTGCTTGCAGCGACCCGTAGGGTGAGCAAATGAGCCGAGCGAACTTGCGAATAAAATGAAGTCGCCCTGTAGGGCGAAACCTAAATCTCAATTTGAGTGAAAAATAAACTAAAAATTAAATAAATATGACTTTGTCAACAAACTGAACCGATACATCACTGCATCGGTTCATTCTATTTAAATGGTTATAACTTAAGCCAAAATTACGCTAAATATTTCGCTTTTAATTCTTTCGCAACAGCCACTTTCTCTGGAGTGAGTTCTTTCGTCATTGGTTCACGGCAGTAACCTGCATCAACACCATCTAATTTGAGTAATTCTTTGATAGTGAGATAGAGACCATTATTTAAGATACCCTCGATTAAGTCATTAGTAACATGCTGAATTGCGCGTGCTTCAGCAATTTTACCTTGTTGTGCATATTCAAAAATTTGTCTTGCACGCACACCATTCACATTGAAAGTACTTCCGATAGCTCCATCAACCCCTAATACCGCAGCAGAAAGCATCATTTCATCAAAACCAGCCCAAATAAGATGATTTGGGTAAGCTTTTTTCACACGTTCTAATAAATAGAAATCGCCAGCAGTGAATTTCACCCCAATAATTTTAGGGTTTTTATAAAGTTCACCAAACTGTTCTACGCCAATATTCACACCAGTTAAGAATGGAATAGAGTAAACGATCATATTATTACCCGTTTCTGCAATAATGGTATCGTAGTAATTTTTGATTTCTGCAAAGCTAAATTTGTAATAGAACGGTGTTACCGCTGATAAGCAGTCATAACCTAATTCTGTCGCATATTTCCCTAATTCAACAGATTCATGTAAATTAACGCTACCCACTTGCGCAATCAATGCCACTTGCTCTTTTGCTTCATCTTTCGCAATACGGAAAATTTGCTTTTTCTCTTCCGTAGAAAGCATAAAGTTTTCACCCGTACTGCCTCCCACATATAGCCCATCAACTTTCATTTTATCGATGTTATAGCGAATGATTTCACGTAAACCTTTTTCATTAATTGAGCCATCAGCGTTGAATGACACCAATAATGCACTGATAATACCTTTTAAGTTTTTCATATTGTTTCCTTATGACAAAGAGAGTTATTTGATTCGTTGTTCTAAAATGACATTAATTGTTTTTTGTTTTGCCTGAATTGCACGCTGCTCTTCTTTGCGAACTAATAAGGCATAAATTAAATCCATAACAAACAGTTGAGCGATTTTCGTACCGATAGAATCCCCTTGCATTTGTCCTTGGCGATTACCATTAATCAAGACATAATCTGCTACTTCCGTAATTGGTGATCGTAAATTATGGGTTAAAGCAACGGTTTTTGCGCCATTTTTTTGCGCTATTTGTAACGTGCGAACGATTTCTTCCGAATAGCCAGAATGGCTAATACCAATCACAATATCGCCTTTTTTCATTAAAGCAGCTTGCATATACATAAAGTGATTATTGGTTGTTGCATCAACTTGTAGTCCTATACGCATTAATTTATGTTTGACATCTTCAGCTGTAATCCCTGATGATCCAACACCAAATAGGAATATACGTTTTGCTTTCTGCAACTCTTCTACAACACGTTCTAGTTGTGAAAAATCCAGTAAATTAATGGTTTCTCCTACAACATTCACTAATGCCGTTTGTAATTTTTTGGCAATTTCAAAGGTACTATCATTAGGTGAAACATCTGTATCCAATAATGTTTGATTATGTTTTTCTTGTGTCGCAAGTTCTATCGCTAATTCAAGTTTAAAATCGGTATAACCTTTGAATCCAAGAGTACGACAAAAGCGAATAAAAGTTGCTTCTCCAACATTTAATTGAGCAGATACCTCAGATAATGATGATTGACTTAATAAATTTGGCGAAGCAAGAATAGCAGAAGCAATGCGTTTTTCTGTTTTGGTTAAACTATTTTGTAACGCACCAATGGTATCCAAGATTTTTCCGCTTTCTGACATACTGTATTCCTTTTCCTTAAAGCAAGCTAACGGGAATTTTAATCACTAATTTTTTTATATGATGCGATTGTTGCCCAACAAGACAGCCTGGTTTGTGTGGCTCATAAGGCAAAAAGACCGCAAACATTTTTGCTTGTAAAATAATCTCACTTTTCGCATCAATATCAGGTGTTAATTGATAATCATCTTGTTCGTTATACTCAGTATATAAAGACAAATTTGGATATACTGGGCTACATTGAATTGCTTCTGTACCACGAATTAAGACTTGAACATCTACATATTGGCGGTGAATTTCTGCTTGTTTACTTTCTGCTGCACTGGTATCAAATTCCATCACATTCATATAAATTTGTTCAGTGATGTCATGACGACCTAAGGTTAATTCTTCAAGGTTGATTGTTTGGAGATAATCAAGTGCTTCACCAATAACAGCTGGTAAGCCTAATTTATAATCTTGTTTTGTTAAATCACCGATAAACATAGCTAATCCTTATTTTAATTTTGCTAAATTGTGTTCAACCCACCAAGCTGCACCAATTAAACCAGCATCTTGTCCATAGAAAGCGCGCTCCACTTGGCATTGATAGAATTTAGGTTGTTGCTGTAAATACGTTTGCACTAATGGCAAATACCCCTCAGCTAAACCAACGCTGCCGCCAATTACTACTTTTTGCAGATCCAGACTAATCACCAAATCGGCAATCAAATTGGCAATCGCTTGCGCGGAACGGTGTATAACGGCACTCGCTTGCGGATCTTGTTGACGAAAACGTGCAAATACCTCTTTTGGTAAACAAGGGGTGTCCCATAGACTGGCAGCGGATTCAATCGCACGACCAGAAGCAATCGCTTCAACACAACCTCGTCGCCCACAACCACAAACTGGACCATTTGGATCGGCTAATGAGTGTCCAATATGTCCTGCTACCCCATTAGGTTCAGTGAGTAATTGGCGCTGTAAAATAATGCCTCCGCCAACACCTGTTGAGACAGTAATAAAGGCAAAATTTTCAATAAGCGTTGCATCTTGTTCTTTATATTCTGCACACGCAGCAGCTTGCACATCGTTTAATAACCCTATCGGTTTATCAGTATGGCGGGCAATACTCGCTTTTAATGGAAATTCAGCTAAACCACCCAAATTTTTAGGGTTTAGTGCGGTTAAAACACCATTATTAATAATGCCAGTTGAAGCAACCGCTACACAATCAAATTGCCCTTGATACTGCCCTACAATGTGCGCTAAAGCTTGATGCATACCCTCTGCAGCATTTTGTTGCGGGGTAACAAATTGTTGCCGTTGTGTTACCTCACCATCAATAACTAAAGCTGCAGCAATTTTAGTACCACCAATATCTAATGCGAGAACTTGCATAATATTTCCTTTTATTTCTTAGCGCTTTTCACTGCATCGGCAAACCAGCCAACTAAATGTTCTAAACGGGTTAATGCAGATCCTACCGTAACAGAATAAGCTCCAATTTCGATCGCTTTTTGCGCTAATTCTGGTGTGTTATAGCGCCCCTCTGCCATCACACGACAGCCAGCTTTGGCTAAATCAATAACCAGTTGGTAGTCTGGTACGGTTGGTATTTCGCCACCAGTATAACCAGACATTGTACTACCAATTAAATCCACGCCTAATTGATGACAATAGATGCCCTCTTCAAATGTAGAACAATCTGCCATTGATAATAAACCTATCTCTTTGATACGTTTGACAATATCTTCAATAGGTGCTGGACGTGTACGAAATGTTCCATCAAAAGCAATAATATCTGCCCCTGCTTTAGCTAAGGCTTCCACATCTTTTAAAAATGGGGTAATGCGTATTGGGCTATCTGGTAAATCGCGCTTTATAATCCCAATAATTGGAATATCAACAACTTTACGAGTGGCTTTTAAATTATCTATCCCTTCAATACGTAATCCTGCTGCTCCACCAATAACAGCGGCTTGTGCCATTGCAGCAACAATTTTAGGGTGATCCATAGGACCATTATCCACTGGCTGACAAGAAGCAATCAGACCATATTTAATAGCATCTAGTGGATTTTTTGACATATAAACTCCAGTAAATTTAATAAAAAAGAAGTTAGACTTCAGATAATGTGTAATTTACTCTGATGTTGTATTTAGAACAAGAAAAATAATATTTTTTTGCGATCTAGATCATAATTTTTTGAATGGTATATTCAATGGAATATAACAATGTGATTCGACAAATTACTCGACTTATAAATAATCTAGATTGATTTCTGAAAATAAGCGTCGTATCACATTGCTATCTCGAAGTTGTTCAGCTTTTTCAACTTGTGAACGTGATAGGTGGGGCGCAAAGAGATGAATAAAATCATAGGTGTAACGACGTAAAAAGGACCCTTTTTTAAAGGCAATTTGAGTCATACTTGCTTTAAAGAGATGGCTTGCATCAATAGCAACGAGATCGCTATCCTCTGCTGTATATGCCATTGACGCCATAATCCCCACGCCCAAGCCTAAGCGTACATAGGTTTTAATCACATCTGCATCGGTTGCAGTAAATACTGTATTCGGTAAAATACCTTCTCGGCTAAAAGCTTCATCTAAATCAGAACGTCCCGTAAAGCCAAAAATATAAGTTACTAATGGATATTTGCCTAATTCTTCAATGGTTAATTCATCAACTTGTGCTAATGGGTGATCTTTTTTGACAATCACTGAACGGTTCCACATATAACAAGGCAAGAGAATCGCATCTTCAAAGAGATATTGCGCCTCAGTAATAATGGCTAAATCAATTTCACCTGAGAGTAACAATTCATAAATTTGTTGTGGTGATCCTTGATGAATATGTAAACTCACTTCGGGATAACGTTTTACAAATTGATTGACGATATCAGGTAATTTATAACGTGCTTGAGTATTAGTCGTAGCAATGCGTAATGTGCCTACATTCGGTTGTTTATGCTCATTGGCAATCGCTTTAATACTTTGTTCTTTAACGAGTAATTCACGCGCAATAGCAACAATCTTTTCCCCAGTTGGTGTAAGACGTTGAATATGTTTTCCATTGCGTTCAAAAATAGGTAAGCCGAGTTCATCTTCTAATAGTTTCACTTGCTTACTAATACCAGGCTGGGAAGTATAGAGTGTTTTTGCTGCATCAGTAATATTTAAGTTTTGATTTGCAATTTCAACTATATAACGCAGTTGTTGTAACTTCATATCTTCCCCTTTATTTTTCTAGCGCTGTTGATAACGTTTTCTCAACGAATGCTGTTTTACCGCTTTTCTAATTTGATTTGATTTAAATTTTCTTGGATTACGCGTATCTAATTTGCTTTCTGTTTCTAATGGCAAACCAACCAGTTGGCGTAAATAATTCACTTTATCGAGTGATAATTCTTCCCACCCTCCTCTTGGTAAACCACGCATTAATTCAATATTACCGTAACGTGTTCTAATTAAACGACTTACTTGAATACCTTGTGATTCCCATAAGCGACGCACCTCTCGATTACGTCCCTCAGTTAACGTAACGGAATACCATTGGTTCATACCCTCTCCAGCACCTTGCTGGGTTATCTTTTTGAAATTTGCTGGTCCATCTTCTAACTGTACGCCCTTTTTGAGTTGCAATAACATTTTATCTGTTACTTCGCCAAATACCCGTACAGAATATTCTCGCTCCACTTCTTTACTTGGGTGCATAAGACGATTTGCTAACTCACCATCAGTTGTAAATAACAATAAACCTGAGGTGTTAATATCTAAACGTCCCACGGCGATCCAACGACCATTGCTAATCTTAGGCAAGCGTTCAAATACGGTAGCTCGACCTTCTGGATCGTGGCGAGTACACAACTCACCTTCTGGCTTATAATACATCAGCACCCGACAAATCTCTTTACGTGCTGGCGTAAGCGAAACTAACTGCCCATCAACACGAATTTTCGTATCAGTTTTGACTTCAACTCGTTCCCCTAACGTTGCAATAGAACCATTTACACTGACACGACCAGCAGCAATGATGGTTTCAATTTCACGACGTGATCCTAATCCAGTTCTGGCTAATACTTTTTGTAGCTTTTCCCCCACAATTTTTTGCGGCTTATCTTGATTAGTCTTTGTTTTTACTAGTTGCATAAATCCTCTTGTCGTCTTCTCAGACGTCTATTTAAATATCATCAAATAAAAGGTGTAGTATTCCCACTACCTTCACGTAAAATCACTGGCGGCTCAACGGTTAAATCTACTACGGTTGTAGGGTCTTGCCCTAAATACCCACCATGAATAATAAGATCCACTTGATTTTCCAATAAATTTCGAATTTCCTCTGGATCAGATAGCGTAAAATACTCTTCTTCGGGTAACATCAATGAACATGAGAGTATCGGTTCGCCTAAGGTTTTTAATAATGCCAATGCAATATTATTATCAGGTACTCGAATCCCAATCGTTTTGCGTTTTGATGTCATCAAACGTCTTGGTAATTCTTTAGTTGCAGGAAGGATAAAGGTGTAATGCCCTGGGGTATTATTTTTAATTAAACGATATACGCTATTTGTTACTAATGAATAAGTAGATAATTCAGATAAATCGCTACAAACTAAAGTAAAATTATGCCCCTCTGGTAATTGGCGAATCCGAATAATCCTATCCATTGCATATTTATCGCCTATCATACAACCTAGTGCATATCCCGAATCGGTTGGATAAACAATAACACCGCCATTACGCAAAATTTCTACCGCTTGATTAATCAAACGCTGCTGGGGATTATCTGGGTGAATATAGAAGAACTGACTCATAAACACGCCCTCCTTGTTACAACGAAAATGTATCTATTATATAACGCAATATTTCTTAGAATAAGCAAAGATTTAGTGCGATCTCTGCCAAACTGTTTTTATATGATCAGGTATCGTTAAATTACGCCCTAATTCAATCCAACCACAGGGATAGTGAAAATCAGAACCGACTGAAGCCAATAAATCTAACGCTTCTAACCATTTAATCAACATCTTTTGCTGATTATGATCAACGCCTCCTGCAATTTCCACCGCATCACCATGCCATTGTTGGAAATCCTTAATCAAATTATGAATTTTAGTATTTGTCATTTGATAACGCATTGGGTGTGCAACAACAGCTATTCCTCCCGCCTGATGGATCACCTCTATTGCAGTTGGAATATCACACCAATTCGCTTGCACATAACAAGGTTTTCCTTGTGAAAGATAACGCTTAAATGCTTGCCCTTCGTTACTCACTCGCCCAATATTCACTAAATAACGTGCATAATGCGCGCGGGTTACTTCCCCACTCGTCAGTGCTTGCGCTTCAGCAAAGGCATTTGGTAGCCCAAATTTTTTAAATTTTTCGCCAATTTCCATTGCTCTTTCTTGACGTAATCGTGCTTGCCTCGCTAATAATTCACTCATTGCGGTATGTGTTTCATCAAAATCAAGCCCCACAATATGAATGGTTTTGCCTTGCCAAATTGTTGAAATTTCAACGCCTGTAATTAGGGTGATCTGTTGTTGTTTGGCAGCTAAACGTGCTTCAGCAATACCATCAATCGTATCATGATCTGTTAATGCGATAATTTCTAACTGCTTTTCTTTAGCGCGTAGTATTAATTCTGTCGGCGATAATACACCGTCAGACGCATTACTATGTGTATGGAGGTCAATCTTTGTGGCAGTAAGTTGCGCTAATTTTGCTTGCATTCTTCTTATTTTTATCCAATTAAGCGTATTGTTTAAACATCATCTCAGGCATTTCAACTTCAATAATTAAAGCCTCAAGACGATTTACATTGATTCGGAATGGATCACCAAAATAGTAAGTTAATTGTGGCAACATAATATGTTGTTCAAGCAAAATAACACTTGCAATATTGTCCTCAATATTGGTAACAAGCAAAGTTGCCCACGATTGTGTCGCATTAATAAAACAACGAGCTAAACATGGCTCAGTAACAACTTGTTTATTTAATGCAGTAAAAAACCAGTTTTGTGGTTGTTTAGGCAATAAAAAATGCTCACAAGCAATCGCACTGTAAGCCAAACGTTGATTAATCTCTTCAGGAAATTGTAGTGGTTCAAGAACATCCAGAAATGTTGCAACATTATCTAAATCTGCTAATAAGAGATCGCTTGTTGCTAGACCATCTCCATTTAATACACATTTGCTTAATGTTGTTTCAATAATCATGTGATTAGGCAACACCGCCGTAAGACGATCTCGCACAGCGTCATAGCTCCACTTACACGTATTATCAAATAACATTAGCCATTTCCTCAAATCAAAAAGAGAATTCATTTTAACTGTTTGATTATATGCTAAAAAACAAGATAGTGTGATGAAAAAATACTATTTATTCTCTATTTTTTATTCATTGGCAGATGATTTCAATTATTTTCTCATTTGTTAAGCTGTTACATGGTTATTTTATGTTAGGATAACCATTATTTTTTTCTTTTATTATGGAGTGTTATTGCAATGCTGATGGAATGGCTTCCAAGTCAAATAAATCATCAATTACTTACTGTTCTTTTCTTTTTAATCACTGCGATTTGGCTATTTATTTCCAATAAAATTCGTATGGATATAGTTGCTTTATTGGTTCTCGTTGCCTTTAGTCTAAGCGGTATATTAACTATCCCCGAAGTGCTTGCTGGTTTTAGTGATCCAAACGTGATTTTGATTGCATTATTATTTGTCGTTGGTGAAGCACTTTTGCGTACTGGCATTGCTTATCAAGTCAGTGATTGGTTATTACGCATTGCCAACAATAATGAAATTAAAGTTTTAATTTTATTAATGCTTGCAGTATGTGGTTTAGGTGCATTTATGAGTTCGACAGGGATTGTGGCTATTTTTATTCCTGTGGTATTAGCAATTTGTCGTAGTATGAAAATTTCACCAAAACGCTTAATGATGCCACTAAGCATTGCTGGCTTAATTAGTGGAATGATGACGTTAATTGCTACTCCACCAAATTTAATTGCCAATGCAGAATTAATCAAAGCTGGCGTACCTGCATTAAATTTTTTCTCTTTTACGCCTATTGGGGTAATGGTATTAGGTTTAGGAATACTCTATCTATTACTCGCTCGCCACTTATTAGATAATGGAAATCCTGAAGATTTAAAACAAAATTACAATCGCACTTCAATGAATGATTTAATTGAAAGTTACCAACTTGCGACACGTTCACGCCAAGTAATTGTATTACCAAACTCCCCTTTCATTGGCAAAACATTAGATGAATTACATCTTCATTCTCGCTATAAAATTTTAATTGTTGCCATTGAACGTTGGCGTCGTATTCGTCGTATTGTCATTTCCCCCTCTGCACTCACAGAGTTACAAGCGAAAGATATTTTATTATTTGATATTACTAATAATGAACTTGATTGGGACGACTTTTGCCAACAACATCATTTAAAACCGATTGAAGTCAGAGGACATTATTTTAGTGAAAAAGCTAAAAATGTTGGTATGGCAGAAATCTCACCTATTCCAGAAAGTAGCTTACTCGGTAAAACTGTTCGCGATATTCGTTTCCAAAATAAATATGGTTTAACCATCGCAGGCGTAAAACGTGGCCATCAGCTACTACAAACAGCATTAGCTGATATTGAATTTACCGTGGGCGATCAATATGTAGTGATTGGTGAATGGAAACATATCCAAGCACTGCAAAGTAATAATCAAGATTTCTTTTTATTAAACTCGCCTGCAGAAATTGAACAAGTTGCTCCAGCATTAAGCCAAGCGCCACACGCCCTATTTTCGGTTGCAATTATGGTCGGCTTAATGGTTTCTGGTGTCGTTTCTAATATTGTAGCAGCTTTAATTACCTGCATTTTATTAGCCAAATTTCGCTGTATTGATGCGAAAAATGCCTATAATGCCATTCACTGGCCAAGCTTGATTCTGATCGTAGGAATGATGCCTTTCGCCACAGCATTGACGAAAACAGGTGGTATTGCATTAGCTGTTGATACCCTATTAGACCTTGTTGGCGGTTGGGGAATTCACGCTATTTTAGCAAGTTTATTTATCCTTTGTGCCGTCATTAGCTCTTTCATTTCTAATACGGCAACTGCCATTTTAATGGCACCAATTTCGGTTGCAATGGCAGTAAAACTAGGCACATCACCTGTTCCTTTTGTCATTACTATTGCTATTGCCGCCTCAGCAGCGTTTATGACCCCCGTCGCTTCACCAGTAAATACAATGGTGCTAGGACCTGGTGGCTATAAATTTAGTGATTTTTTAAAGGTAGGCGTCCCCTTTACCTTAATTGTTATGCTGGCAACAATTTTTGTGGTACCAATATTATTTGGGTAAGGTTTAAGAGTTTCTATAAAAATAAAAAATGCGGCTTTCACCGCATTTTTTTACTGATATTTAGTGCGTGGCACCAAACCCTTTCAAACCAACGACATGTACAAACTCTTGATTATGTGCAATCTTACGCACTAGCTTATAAGTCGTTCCTTTTTCTGGACTGATATTTTCTGGTGCGGCAATTAATAACTGCATATCAAGACGATCACAGAGTTCAAACAAGGTTGAAATCGATTTTGCGTCCAAACGTGCCGCTTCATCTAAGAATAACAATCGGCAAGGAACAATCTCTTTACCTCGTAAGCGGCGAGACTCCTCTTCCCAACTTTGAACTACCATTAACAAGATCGACATTCCCGTACCAATCGCTTCCCCAGTAGATAATGCCCCACTCTCTGCACGCAACCAGCCGTCCGCACCACGGAACACCTCTACCTCAAGATCTAAATAATGGCGATAATCTAATAATTCTTCGCCAATCGTTTGTGGGCTACGTTGTCCCATATCAAGATGTGGATTTAAACGTTGATACAACTTAGCCAGTGCTTCCGAGAAAGTCAGTTTATTATTATTAAACAGATCTTCATATTCCGCTTGTTTGCCCGATAACGCATCTAGCAACATCGCGTGCGTATCTCGAATATTCACCACTAAACGTACACTTTTTACCTGCCCAAAGGCAATATTTTGTAATCCTTGGTTTAATAAACGAATCCGATTTTGTTCACGTTGAATGGTCTTCCGCATAATATTAGCAACACTATCCGCACTAATCGCCAATTTTTGTTCACGGCTCGTTAACTCTTCTGTTAAACGTGCTAACTCAACTTCCATTTGTTCAATCGCATCAATCGGATCATCAGTTTTTAAAATATCCTGACGAATACGTTCACGTAAATGTTGATACACCGCAATAAAGAATTTCACTTTATATTCAGGTTTAGCGGAATTTTCCGATAAACGCAACGCATCTCTTAAGTATTCATTATCCACGACCGCATTACGCAACGCCCCTAATGCTTTATCCGACATGGAACGTAGCTCTTCAGCCGATAAATAGGCTAACTCACGGCGGTGTAAACGTTTTTCAACATCACTATGGCGAGATAAGCGTTGTACCGCACACCAACTCACTTTCGCCGCCACGACAACTTCACGTTGCGCCTTATAATCTCGCTCTAATTTCCGCAAGCTCTTCGTTAAACTATCCGTTTCGTTCTCTAGCACCGCCAACTGTTTCTCGAGGTAGCTATACCGTTGACGATTAACAGAAAGTTGTTGATAAAGCTCATCACGGCGATTTTTCGCCCGTATTTCGGCATCAGCATCAACTTTTACGCCTAATTGTGCTACTTCATCAAGTAACTCTTGTAACGTTTGTTGCTTAATCTCTTTTGAAGTGGTTAACCCTGTCAATACTTGTTGATATTGGCTGAGTTGATTTTGGGCTTGTTGCAATGCTTGGCGTTTTTGCTCACGTTGTTGTTGCATCTGCTCTAAACGCTCACGCAATTTCACACTCAATTCTGAGGTTTCCACTTCGGCACTTTCACGATAACTAAAGTGTGCTAAACGGCTTACCACATCTGTTACCGCAAACAAACGTTGTTGCAGTTGTTTTTGTAATTCCACTGCACGTTGATATTCAGCTTGTAAACTATCGTGCTGTTCTGGATCACTCTGTAATGCAGTTGCAATCGGTTCTAATTGCTCAATTAAATGCCCTTTTTGCCGCACATACACCGCATTTTCTTCCGCCACTTCCAGTTGTGCTTGATATTCATCAATTTGTTCTAGCAAACTTTCTTCGGCGAGCAATGCCAAATTCGGCAATAATTTATTCAGCTGTTGCAACTGCTGACGAACTTCCGCCAACTGACTGCGTGCTTGTTGTTCTTGATCAGTTAATTTTGCTAATTCACGCTCAACTTCATTACGTTGTTGTTGTGCTTCACGCATTAATTCTTCTGGATCAACTTCAAACGCTAATGCAAGATGTGAGCCAACAAATTGACTGAGTTGTTGATGTAAACGCTGGCATTTCTGGACATCAAATGAAATTTGCGCAAACTGCTCTGCGACTTCATCACGTTGTTGACGTAAGGTTTCTAGATGTTTTTCTCGTGCCGCACGCCCAAATAGCGGAATTTCTGGGAAAGTCGAATAACGTAATTCACGTTGTGAAACCTGTACGACGACACCACACGCTAATTCTTGTGCCGACAACACGCTATCATCAAAGGAGTTTGGATCACCCTCAATCAAATAGAGATCATCTGGACAATCTTGTAACTCTTGTAATAATGGCTTCACTGCCTCTAAATCTCGCACCACAATCGCGTGGCGAGCTGGACCGTATAACGCAGAAAAATAAGGAGCATCGCTAATATCCACATCATCATACAACTCAGATAACAACACACCGCCAAACTTTTCAGCGAGTTGGTTCAAACGTGGGTCTTCTGAACCATCTGGTTGCGTTAAACGTAAAATCTGTTGTTCAAGATCTTGTTTCTTCGCATCAAGCTGATCACGTTGAATAATCAATTCCCGTTCTTTAGTTAATTGATTTTGCATAAAATCCATAACGCTTTGTGAACTGTGGAATTGTTGATTTACTTGCTCTTGAATACGCTCTAATGCCGCTTGCGCCGTTAGCCATAATGGTGCTTTTTGGCTATTTTGTTGGTAAATCGCTTGAAAATGTTCACGTTGTTGACGTAATTCAGAACGCTGTTCAATCAAGGCATTCAACTGTTCCTCTACTGTTTCGCTGCGATCTTCTTGCTGCAACGCATATTGTTCGAGTGCGTCTGCATCTTGTAGCGATTGCCCTGTTTGTTGATTAAATGCCGCTAATTGTTGTTGAACACGTTGTTGTTGATCGGCTTTTTGTTGTAACTCAGCCAATTTAGCTTTCAGTTCATTTGCCTGTTGTTGCTGCAGTTTTTGTGCAGGATAATCACGCAAAATTTGTTTCGCTTGTTGCCACGCTTCACCACGAGCAACATCACCTTGAATCTTACAAACCAACTGATACGCTTTATCAAATTGTGTTTTCGCAATATCGACGACTGACAATTTTTGTTCTAATTCTAATACTCGCTCAGTTAAAGCCTCTGCCTGTTCGCTAAATTCTGCTTGATACTGCTCCGCACTTTCTGGGGTTAAATTAGCAATCCCTGTAATATTTTTGGCTTTTTCTAATGTTTGAATCGCTTGTTGATATTGCACACTGCGGGTTTGCTGTGCATTTAATGCTTGTTGATAATCCGTTAATTGATCACGAATAGACTCAATTTCGCCCTCAATCACTTCAACATTTTCTTGTTGCTCGGCTAAGGTAATTTGTGCCTCTTCAACAATTTCTTGTTGTTCCTCAATTTTTTCACTTAACTCAGCAACATCTTCTTGATAACGTTCGATCTTTTCTTGATGATGTTGTGCATTCACCACCAAATTATAGTGATCGTTCGCACTTTGATAATCGACTTCTAGCGTTTTTTCCGCTTCTTTTAGCTGGCTAACTTCACGACTAAAATCAACAATATTATGTTGTGCTAGATTGAGTTGTTGTTTGGTTTGGAACAATTCGTTACGTTGTCCCAAAAGTAACGAAATATTATTGCGTCTCTCATTAGCATGACGCATATAATCTGCCGCCACATAATCAGTAGATTGTGTAATTAAATGTTTAAACAAATCTCGGTCAGCTTGGGTAACTTTAATCGCTTCCAATGTCATGCGGTTTTCGCGCAATGCTACTTCCATATCTTGGAATGCTTTTTTCACGCCAACATTTTCAGGTAATAAATAATCGCGCAACGAACGCGTAATTGCAGACGAAATTCCCCCATACAGAGAGGCTTCAATTAATTTATAGAATTTATTTCGATCAGAAGAAGAACGTAAGCGTTTTGGAATAATCCCCATATCAAACATAAAGCTATGATAATCCGCGACTGAATGATATTGCTTAAAGCTACCGCCTAATGCTTCTGCTTTGTCTTTGACTTCAGGTAAACCAATCACTTTCGCTTGGGTATCAGAAATTTTATCGGTGAAAACTTCTGTTGGGGAAATTGAAAGTGGTAATCCTTGAATTGAGATCGCTTTAATATCCACTTTTCGATCACGCCCCGCAATTTGCTGCAAACGCACGCCCACCAATGCACGTTGATGGTGAGAGTTTATGGTATCCAAAATGGCATAACAGATACCTGGACGTAACTTACCATATAGCCCTTTATCACGCGAACCGCCTGATGCGCCCGCTTCGGTGGTATTACGGAAATGTAATAAGGTTAAATCTGGAATTAATGCGGTAACAAAGCCTGCCATTGTGGTGGATTTTCCAGCCCCATTTCCCCCTGACAGCGTAGTAACTAACTCATCAAGATCAAAGGTGCGCGCAAAGAAACCGTTCCAGTTAATTAAAGTGAGCGACCGAAATTTACCACGTTCTGCATTCGTTTTTACATTTGTTGCCACCTCAACTTGTTGAGGTACTAATGCGTCCATCTCTAACTCTGCCATTATTCGTTCCCTTCCTCAAAATCATTCTCATCTAGCTCTTCAGCATCGCCTGCATTATTGTCATCAACTTGCAATGAATCAGGTGTCGCAATTTCTCCCTCACGGATTAGGCGTAGCTGTGCAGCTTGTAGATCTTCGCCACTACGCACTTCTGCACCAAAACGAAACACCGCTTCAGAGATCACAAACTTACCACTATGTTGATCACCTATCGTTTGTAACATACCTAAACGGCGTAAACGTCCCACAGCAGCCCGTACTTTCTCAGCTAATTTTTGTTTATCCAAATCTGAACCGCTAGAACGTTGATTGACGATTTTAAGCAATTTACTTTCATCGGCTAAATTCAATAATTCATCATAGACTTCTTGTACAGTAAAAATGCCTTGCTGTGCTAGACGCTCTGGACTTAAATAGAGATAACAAAGTACCTTACCGACCAACATTTCTAATTCCGATAACACACTTCGCGCAATCAAGGTTGTTGCTTTAGGGCGTAAATAGAAGAAGCCCTCAGGCGCGCGGATCAATTCAACATTATAACGACGGTAAAAAAGTTCTAATTCGGTTTGAAAATCTAATAAAAAAGCGTGTTGCTCTAACTGATCAAGACTAATATGACGCCCTGAACGTAATTGGCTATCAACTAATGGAAATAATGGGTTAGCAATCGCTGTTGCTAACGCTTTTGGAATAGGTTCGTAAGACGTGGTTTCACTCATAATTCATTCGCTTAATTAACGTTATTTCTTTGCTTGAGGATTATATTCATCAATCGGGTGTGCTTGTACTTCCGCACCAAACGCATTGATTGCCTGCCATTGTGGGACATGACCGCTAAAATCTTGGCTCGCAATCCCAAGTCGCACCGCTTGATCCACAATAATTCTTGCTACATCAAAATGTTGCGATTGTGGATAACGATCAAGTTGCTCTCGTAATACCGCACTTAATTCTATCGGTTTCTGATCTTGATAATATTGGATCAATAAGCGCTGCATCGTTTCGGTAATTTGTTCATGCACCGTTTGTAGCGATTCAAATTCTAATTCTGCTGGCAATTCGCCTAACGCTTCTTCTTCACGCAATGCCAACTCTTCATCACGCAAATCAATTAAACGTTCGGCTTGCACGTGCCATAAATAGAATGGCGCCGCAAAATAATCCGTTATCGAACGGCGTAAACGTTGCGCAAATACCCGATTTTTATCCAAATCGATTGCCGTACGGATAAATTTATGCACATGGCGGTCATAGCTGATCCACAAGTCAATCGCTTGTTGCCCCCAGCTAATAATGCGATCTAATTTAAGTTGTAAACTAATAATAAGTTGCGCAACAAAATCTAATGATTGTCTACCGAGCAAACAATCTTGAATGCGTAATAACCCTGCTTGCAATTTATCGCCAGCCGCA
Organism: Gallibacterium trehalosifermentans; assembly: GCF_042433055.1. Taxonomy (NCBI): domain Bacteria; kingdom Pseudomonadati; phylum Pseudomonadota; class Gammaproteobacteria; order Pasteurellales; family Pasteurellaceae; genus Gallibacterium; species Gallibacterium trehalosifermentans. Next base: position 396,053 of record NZ_JBHLWB010000001.1, on the reverse strand, counting down.
TTTAAAGTATCTTGCAGCTCGCGTAAATTCCCTGAGGTTTCATCTAATAATCGTTCACAACTAGAAATTGCCGCTTGCCAATCTTTACTCAATAATTCAGCAATTTCTTCTTTGGTATGCTGTTGACTTTCGTCCATAATGCGTTGCGATAAATCAATACTGTCAAAAATTTCTGCAACGGAATATTTTAATGGGGCAAAGACTTCTCGCCGCCAATAATAGTCATCACCATCATTTTCTGCGGCTTCAGCAGCACGTTGAATCTCATCTGCGACAATCGATAATTGCACAGAAAGGCGCAAAGCAGAAAATTCACGTTGACGGATATAATAATCAGAAATGCCGACCCCTAATGGCGTTAAACGGTAGATTGCTAAGCCTTCGGTAAATTCGCTACTAAAGCGATTAAGCAGACGCTGCTTGACCAGATCATTAATCGCATTATTCGCACGTTGAACTAAGGTATCTTCCGACTGCCCTAATGCTTTGGAAACATGACGGAAAAGATCGACTAAATCGCTCTCTTCCATCTCACCCGCAAAACGCTCACTATTAAACATCGTGATCGCCAGCAAAAAAGCTAAACGTTCTGTCGTAAGATTTAAATTAAACTCTCGCTCTTTTACCCACGAGATCATTTCAGGAATGGTTTGAGTTGATTCACTCATTATTAATTACCTAGATAACTGAGGTTTATTTTGATCAAATAATTCGCAAAAACAGGCGACATTCTAGCAAAAAAATAGTATTTCTCTAAAGGTTATTTAACAAGATCGCCTCATTTCTCGACGATAATCCGCCTATTCTCCCTATAACAAACAAATTTTTTGTCTCAATGCTGATTTCTCGCCCGCTCCGCAATAAATTTATTGCAAAAAAATCCAAAGTCCTTACCATAGCAAACCGATTTTTTAGCTGAAAAACTGATGATTCATTATGTCTTTAGAAAAAAAACAGATTTATAACCTCAACAAATTGCATAAACGTTTACGTCGTGAAGTCGGTAAAGCGATTGCCGATTTTAATATGATCGAAGAGGGCGATCGGGTTATGGTGTGTCTATCTGGCGGAAAAGATAGCTATACCCTATTAGATATTTTGCTCAACCTCAAACTCAACGCGCCAATCAATTTTGAGATTGTGGCAGTGAATCTTGATCAAAAACAACCAGGTTTTCCTGAAGAGGTGTTGCCAAATTACCTGTCGCAATTAGGCGTGGAATATAAAATTGTTGAAGAAAATACTTATGGCATTGTGAAAGAAAAAATTCCAGAGGGGAAAACCACCTGTTCGCTCTGCTCTCGTTTGCGTCGTGGGATTTTATATCGCACCGCCACAGAATTGGGCGCAACCAAAATTGCCCTTGGGCATCATCGTGATGACATGCTGGAAACTTTATTCCTGAATATGTTCTATGGCGGTAAAATGAAAAGTATGCCACCAAAATTAATCAGTGATGATGGCAAACAGATTGTGATTCGCCCACTAGCCTATTGCCGCGAAAAAGATATTGCACGTTACGCTGAAGCGAAACAGTTCCCGATTATTCCTTGCAACCTGTGTGGTTCTCAACCTAATTTACAACGCCAAGTGATCAAGGAGATGCTACAAGCTTGGGATCGCCAATACCCAGGTAGAATTGAAACAATGTTTAGTGCCTTGCAAAATGTCGTGCCATCACATTTATGTGATCCAAATTTATTTGATTTCCAAAATATTCGCCATGGCAGCACATTAGAAAATATTGAGGGTGATATTGCCTTTGATAAACCTGAGATTCCAACTGCGCCCGTGATGCACGATGAAGATAATGATTTCTTCGCAGAAACGCAGATTAGTTTTCGGGAAGTGAATTAATGAAATACTCAATAATGTAATATTCTTCTACCTAATAAATCTGGCAGGCAAAGGTTGGTTAATAATGGCTGCCAGATTGGGTTTTATATATTATTCGATAATCTTATTAAAATTTAATACAAGCCACATAATTTCCTGATTAACATTATTGAGCATTTGTAAAAATGAAGCATCTTCTGTTTGTTGTAATATAGTATTGTTTATCACTTTTGTTATACAAGATTCATTCAATTTATTTACCGTACTTTCAGCCACCTCATGACGTTTTTTTCCCTCAAAATCAAACGGCATGACCACTATCGCCAAACAAGGAATATTAAGGGATTTCAATTTATCCGCAATCGCAGGTGTAACAATAGAACCTGTCTGACCGCCACCGCCTGAAACAAGAATAACAAAATCACAAGTACCAACCATTTGTTGTAATTTCGTTTCCAACTTTTCTTCAGTTGAAATTTCATCTAATTTATCACTTAAATGCCAACGCATTTGAGCTTTACTTTTATTTAATACCTCTTTATTTCGATCGATAGCATAAAATAAATATTTATTACTGCCATTAGCAACAATAAACGCTTCATTATCAGCGTTCATCTGTATATTATCTATAATATAATTCAGTGCATTTAAACCACAGCCACCAATACCAAGGACACCGATTAATTGATTACTACGCATATTTACTCCTATAAGATAATTCATTTTAAATCTAGTTAACGAACAAATTTAATTTAAATATATTTTTATCTGTACTTTATGCACAAAATCAAAATACAAACCTAGTGTAGTGGATCTTTGAAAATAGTGTGCGACAGGTTGTGTCGGGCTGTAAAAAATTTTTTCTTCTTAAAAAAATAGCATTAATCCTGCTGAATTAATGCTATTTGCTGTTTTGAATCATGCTATTTTACCGTTTACAATCTTCGCGAATATTCCATTCTGAAATATCACCATTGAATCTTGATTCAACAAACATATCCGTCATATCAGTAACATTGCTCACATCCCATTGGGAAATATCGCCATTAAATTGTGATTCAATAAACATTATATTCATATCAGTTACCTGCCAAACATCCCATTGAGATATATCGCCATTAAATTGTGATTTAAAAAACATTCCAGACATATTGGTTACATTACTTACATCCCATTGCGAAATATCACTGTTAAATTGGGAATAAGCAAACATCCCCGACATATTCGTCGCATTACTTACATTCCACTGCGAAATATCCCCTGTAAATTGTGAATAAGTAAATATTCCAGACATATTAATTACATTACTTATATCCCAACTGGAAACATCACTATTAAAGCTAGAAAATGCAAACATTCCTGATATATCAGTAACATTACTCATATTCCACTGAGAGAGATCACCCTCAAATAGTGATTTTTTAAACATTTCTGACATATTAATAACATTACTTACATCCCATTGGGAAATATCATTATTAAATTGAGAACCATAAAACATCCCCGACATATTCGTTACTTGGCTCACGTCCCATTGAGAGATATCACCATTAAATTGAGAACCATAAAACATCACCAACATATTCGTTACATTTCTCACATCCCATTTGGAGATATCGCCCTTAAATTGTGAGGCATAAAACATTCCAGCCATATTGGTTACATGACTGACATTCCATTGGGAAATATCCCCATTAAATGATGAACAAGCAAACATCTTCGACATATTCTTTACGTTACTCACATCCCATTGGGAAATATCTCCATTAAATTGCAAGAGATCATCATTAAATTGAGAAGAGCGGAATACTCCAGACATATCCGTTACCTGACTCACATCAATATGATTTAAATCAGCGTTATTTCCCAATCGGGCTATTTCATCTTTCACAATTTGGTGAATGGTGTCATTGGTGGCAATAATCGTTGGTTGTTTGGTTTGATTAAACATCGCAATTCTCCTAGACAGTTTTTTAAATAAGATAAGTTGTAAATTGAATAAAAGTTCTAGCCTAGTGTAGTGGATCTTTGAAAATAGTGTGCGACAGGTTGTGTCGGGGAAGAAAAATTTTTCACTTTTATAAAAAAATAGCATTAATCCTGCTGAATTAATGCTATTTGCTGTTTTGAATCACGCTATTTTACCGCTTGCAATCTTTGCGGATTTTACATTTAAAAACATCGATTTTTAGTTTAGACAAATAAAACATCTCTCTCATATCAGTAACATTACTCACATCCCATTGAGATATATCGCCATTAAATTTCGAAATTCTAAACATCACTGACATATTGGTAACGTTACTCACATTCCATTGTGAAATATCGCCGTTAAATTGTGATCGCTCAAACATAAAGCTCATATTCCATACATTACTCACATTCCATTGCGAAATATCACCGTTAAATGGTGAAACATAAAACATCCCACTCATATCAGTAACGTTACTCACATTCCATTGCGAAATATCACTGTTAAATGCTGAAACACAAAACATCCCCTGCATATCTGTTACGTTACTCACATTCCATTGGGAAATATCGCCGTTAAATTCTGAGCGCTTAAACATAAAGCTCATATCCGTTACGTTACTCACATTCCATTGCGAAATATCACCGTTAAATTGTGATTCAGAAAACATTCTCTGCATATCCGTTACATTACTGACATTCCATTGGGAAATATCGCCGTTAAATTGTGATTCAGCAAACATAGCACTCATATTCGTTACGTTACTGACATTCCACTGCGAAATATCGCCATTAAATTGTGAGCCAGCAAACATAAAGCTCATATTCATTACACTACTGACATTCCATTGTGAAATATCGCCGTTAAATTGTGATTTAGCAAACATAGCTCTCATATTCGTTACGTTACTCACATTCCATTGCGAAATATCGCCGTTAAATTGTGATTTATAAAACATCCAAATCATATCCGTTACGTTACTCACATTCCAGCGTGAAATATCACCATTAAATTTAGAAGCATTAAACATCCCCTTCATATCCGTTACGTTACTCACATTCCATTGGGAAATATCACCGTTAAATTGTGAGTTAGCAAACATATTATACATATCCGTTACGTTACTCACATTCCATTGCGAAATATCGCCGTTAAATTCTGAGCCAGAAAACATACCCGACATATCCGTTACACTACTGACATTCCATTGGGAAATATCACCGTTAAATTGTGAGTTAGCAAACATCTTATACATATCCGTTACGTTACTCACATTCCATTGGGAAATATCGCCGTTAAATTCTGAGCCAGAAAACATACCCGACATATCCGTTACCTGACTCACATCAATATGATTTAAATCAGCGTTATCTCCCAATCGGGCTATTTCATCTTTCACAATTTGACGAATAGTTTCATCAGTTGCAATAATCGTTGGTTGTTTGGTTTGATTAAACATCGCAATTCCCCTAGACAGTTTTTTAAATAAGATAAGTTGTAAATTGAATAAAAGTTCAAACCTAGTGTAGTGGATCTTTGAAAATAGTGTGCGACAGGTTGTGTCGGGCTGTAAAAAATTTTTTCTTCATACAAAATCGCATTAATCTTTTGAATTAATGCGATTTTATTTCTGCACTTTAATACTTTGATTATTTATTCATAATAATGAATTGAACACTCATCTAATTCTTCTTTAGCAATTTTATAATTCTCAAGATCTTGCAGGGTAATATAAAACGCTATCGGATATTCCATTTCATTATCCTGATATAAAAATGAGCCGCCAACAATCTCGCCGACCGTTTTTGTTTCCGTTGTTCCGCCGATAACACAAGTATAGTAATAAGGTTTAACATGATACCCTTGTAACACTCGCACTATCTCTTGTTTGGTTTCTATTGTTTTACCTGTTATTGGTTCAACTAAGAAACCTTGTTTAATTTCATCGAGGCTAAAACTCTCCGCAAGATGATTAGCGAAATGTTTCCATTCTGGATTTTGCACCATATTATTTAGATGCCCACGATCGTGAAATGGAATAAAAATTGCTGCATTTGCATTTATTCCCGATAACGGACATAACGATATTAAAGCGATATTTAATAATGTTTTGAGTTTTTTCATGGGTTAAATTTCCATAATTTGTTTTTATGCAGAGGGAATTTCACCTAATAAACCATTCTTAACGTATTGAGAAACTTGTGCAATATTACTACTTGCATCTTTTAATAAGTTGCCTTGTTCATCAATAATTGGGGTATCAATGAGAGTTTTCATTGCTTGAACAACCTTAATATTTTTCATTACAACTTCTTTGGCATTATCATCATACATAGCATAATCACAACCTTGTGTTTCAAACACTTTTTGTAATTCTGCCAACTGACACTGACTTTGTGCATTTAATGTTGATAAAAGATCAATCATAGATTTCGCCACATTATCAATACCTTTCAATATAGAAATACCAGTATTAATGTCCTCACAATATTTACGTGCTTTAGCCAGATTACTGCGTGCATTTTCTAAATTCTGCTTAGCTTTATTGTCTATATAAAATCCAGCTATCACTAGACCTGTTCCTAGCGTTAAAGTACCTAAAACTAGGGTTCCTGCTGCAATACCACCACCGCCAGCCGCGATAGGACCTCCACCTAACCATGCAAGCGTTGCATTAGTCGCAGCAGCTCCATGAAGTGTACCAATCGCTGTACCTGTAGATGCTTTACCTAATAACATTACACCACTATACGCGCCATATGCAGTAAGCACTCCACCTGTCGCTCCACCAGCAACCCCCAATCCTGCAGATGTTATAAAATTAATTTGTTTTTGCAGCTCTTCTATCACAACATGACTAAACTCATTTACTGTCAACGCTGAATGTACTGGAGAAGATAAGTCAATATTTTTGATTTTTTGAAATTCTTGAATAAAAGGTTCAATATGATGCCGTAAACTATCCGCTTTTTTCTCTCCTAGTCCTGAAAGTGCTTGTTGTACAATCAATCTATTCTGTTCTAAATTATGTTCAGCAGCAGGAACGATATCTTTTATATACTTTTCTATCTCTTTCGCTTCTTTATTATTATTAAACGCTTTTACACCTTTATATACCCCTGTTGCTGCCATAATAGCTGGTCCAATTAAGCGACTGAGAACTTTTGAATTGATTACCATAATATTTACTTCTCCTTAAATGATAATTGGTTTATCTGATTGCATGGCTTCATCAAGTTCCGCCATATTATTAATAGTAAGTTTTTTGCCAAAAACTAACGCAAAATGATTCATTCCTGCACAATAATCATCTGCAGAAATCTCTTTTTGAGAAAAAAGATTTTGTAATATTGCTCGTTCTTCCTCTAATTGAGTTAATTTACTTGCAAATAAAGATTCAAGTGCAATACGGTATTGACGAGAAAGTTCTTTCGCTGCTTCACATTGCATTTCAATGATAATGCGATCTTCTTTTGCAGTGTTCGCATCGTTAAGGGCTTGCAGAAAACCATCATAAAATGTATTCACAATTATTCCGCCAACCATACTACCAATAACGCCACCTAAAACAGGAATTGGTATTAGACCTTGACCAACCACGGTAAATAATGAAGTAGATACTGCACCAACAGCGATATTCCCCACCTCCTGTATCAGTTCCAACTCATCAATTTCACCTTTGGTATAACAATAAATGGATTTACTACTCGCCATGCAGACATTCATAATCGCCCCAGGTAAACCTGTTTTAGCTACAACGCGCAAGGTAGCAGATGGCGATTGTTGCATTAATGATTTAACAGTTGAACCAACAAAAGCAGTACCATACCCCACACCAGCTGCTTTGAGTGTATCGGTTACACTATCTATCATCGCTTCTGAAAACGCTTTATCTCCTGAATGTACCGCAATCAAATTGGTAACGACAGAAATTGAGCCTCCAATAGCTGCACCAAGCTTTGCCCCCTCAATACCTGCTCGGTGAGCGACACTTATCATATCTTTAACTGTTTCTCTAGTAGGGTGAAGACGATACTGAATAGCTTGTTCGATTGTTAAACCTGAATCAGTGATTTTGTCATGCAACTTATCGTAATTATCTGCTTGTTTAAGAAGCTTATTTGCCTCCTCTTTATTTTTTTCAGCTAACCTTTTAGCCTGTTTCCGTAGTTTATCGGCTTGTTCGCGACAAATTTTTTTTGCTAACGCCACTTGTTCTGTTGGAACTTCTAATTTATCTACCTCCATATAACGCGATAGATCATTTTTGTTTCCAGAACCATCACCTCGTGCTATTTTTTTTAACAAATCTCCTAATTTATTTTCTCCAATAAATTTCATTTGTGAGGTGGATAATTCTTTGCCGTCTAAAAGTTCAATAATATCAACAGTATTATTATTAGAACCATAACCAGCTACATCTTCGCTACGTGCATAACGTTTGTGAGACTTTTTAATTATTTCTTCTGCATTTTTTTTCGCAACACTAACCACTTCAGCAGCAAACCCAGCTTGTTGCTTAATATTATTTTCGGCATACTCTGGATTAATTTTATATTCTGAAATTTGTATTAATCCTCGATTAAATACTTGTCCAGTCTGATTATCTACCCCTCTTAAGCCTTTAAGAAATTCTGCACCTGCATCACCATAGCGAGAGTTAACCTCGAATAATCCTCCAGCAATCGCTGTATTAATCACCGAAAGTTTATGTTTTTTCCCCATTTTGGCTTACTCCTTTTTCATCGTTTTATGACAATCCAGACATTCCTTTATACCAAAAGCTTCAATCCAATTATGATCTTCTCTACCTATTTTTTGACCACCACATCTAAAACAGCGCTCAACAATTCTACAGTTGCTATCTTTTCTTACTATTACATAATTATGGCGCTCTTCCTGTTCAACTTTTCCACAATACTCACAAAATCTTACTGCATTACATGAATCATACTTCGTATATTCCCATTCCGTATAAAAGTGTTTATATATAACAACATGTTCCCCACAATCTGGGCAATCCTTTTCTAATTTACATTCTGGTCCAGCGATAGCTGGTTTAAATTGTCCTGCATGCCAACCAGCACTACATTTTGCAGCAGTAGCAATCTCTTTAGCTGCCTTTCCGATAAATTTTGCTGATGTTGCCGTAGCTTCTACTGCTTTCATAGCTACTAATGTAGAATCTGGAAGAAGGGCATTCATTGTTACTTCCTTTCGTAATGTATCTAACTTTTTTTGTTCTTTATCTGTTAATTGATCTTCTTTTGCTTTTTTTGATAGTTTTGCAATTTTTTTTAATCGTGATCCCTGTGTTAACAATTTAAACATTTCCTGCTCCTTATTTTTCTTTAATCACTAGCTAATCTTAGCTAGTGATTAATATTATTTTTACTGATTGTTAGATTGATTCATTTGATATTGAAGTCGTAAAGCTGCAATACAAATAACTGCTGGCACAGTAACACGATAAGCAGGGCTAGCAATATCAAATAAAGTCCAAATGCCTGTCGCTACCCAACCAACTGGTCCAGTTGCAACAGCAAGCATTCGTGCTAATGTAGCATTCCCTCCAATAGTTAAGCCTCTTCCAATTAGCGCTTTCATTATTGTATTCACTAGCCATAATGATATTTGATAGGATTTAAAACCACCTGTTCTAAAAATAGTAATAAAAGTCGTTGTCATTACTTCAGGCGTTAAAGTTGCCGAATTTGGCACATCTAATTCCTTTAATAATGCTCTTAATTCTTCAGATGTCATTTTAGCTGTCATATCCTCAAATAATTTCATAAATAAATTTTGCTCAATTCGTTCAACAGAACTATCTTTATTAAAATTTACTTTTAGTTTATTTGCGACATCAATTAAAATTTCCCGATATAAAACACCTTTGCCTCCTCTAAATAATGAGACAATAGTATTCCCACCAAATAATTGAACTTCTTCCGCAATTTCTTGCCAATATTTACTATGTTGCGGATAATAATGTTTATATACATCAGATGTCGTTAATGTTTCTGTCCAACGAGAATCACCATCTTTATCCTTAGTAATAATATCCACTAATGGCTCTAATTCTGCATCAGTTAATTGACTTAAAAACTCCAAGTCTGTATCAAAGCGATATGCCATGTTTTACTCCTTATTTAATTGTTTAGGTTAATAATTAACTATTTATATTTTTTGCACGTTGCAGACGCAATGAAGCAATATAAATAACAGCTGGAATGATGACCCTATATGCAGGGGACGCTAAACTATTAGCCAGCCAACCTGCAGTAATTGCCCAACCCAATGGACCTAATATTGGATTAGCTGTTGGTACAGGTGGCATAAGAGCATATATAGGTGGGTAAGGGCGATAAATTGATGACATCAAAATCATTCTACTTACCTGATAACAAAGCGTTGCACTTGCCATTGTCTTCAAATAAGGTAATGATAAATCTAACTCAGGTAATAAAGCTTGTAACCCATTTGGAGATTTCTCATAAAAATCTTCAAAAAGTTTTATTAATAAATTCTGCTCAATTCTTTCCACAGAACTTTTTGGATTAAAATTTACTTTTAGTTTATTTGCCACATCAATTAAAAACTCCCGATATAAAACACCTTTGCCCCCTCTAAATAATGAAGCAATAGTATTCCCACCAAATAATTGAAGCTCGGCAGCAATTTCTTTCCAATATTTACTATGTTGCGGGTGATAATGTTTATAAACATCAGAGGAAGTTAACTCTTCTGTCAACCGAGAATCACCATCTTTATCCTTAGTGATAATCTCTACTAATGGACTTAATTCTTCATCAGTTAATTGCCCTAAGAATTCCAAGTCTTTATCAAAGCGATATGCCATATTTTTTCCTTATGTTTAATAAAAAATTAACCTTTATAAACCACTTCCACGCGTCCATTTGCTAAATCTCTAGCGATTTCATAATCTGGATTGCGGGTAATAAAATTATGGGCTGCAATAGAGGCTATCGATAACACGCCCCAAGCAGGATTTAATAAATACGATAACCCTAATACCATTCTATTTTTGGTATAAACGCGGCAGGTTAAATGGTGTTTTTCAATATAGTCTTCCAACCAATCGCTCACCTCCAACATTTCACTTATACCAACATCACAAACCACAAAGCTGCTTTTTAATGGAATAAGTTCTATTGCTGCGTTTTTATAATTATGAATACTCGTTAATATCATCTTCCCTCTCCGCTTTGGTTAATTAAGTAATCATTTAATTTTTCTAACATTCTTTTTTGTAATTCATTTGGGCTAACAATCGTTAAATGCGGAATCCAATATTGCACAATCGGTAAAATATCTAATTCATTCACCTCTTTGCAGGAGAGTAATAATTCCCCTGACTCTAATTTGTGTAATAATGTTTGATTCGGTAATAAATTACGGCGTAAAAAGAAATTGGCAGCAAAGTCTGATACTCGAATCACCACTTCAGGAAGTTGATTGCCATAAGAGAGGGAGTCATTCTGTTTTATTTCGTCAATAAATTTTTGGTTTGGAATATAGGTTTCTGTTAATACACGTAAATGACTGATTTGCGAGAAACAGAATGTTTTTTGTTTATGATTATCGAGTTGGTCGGTTGCAATTAAATACCAAATGCCATTTTTATTTGTTAGGGAATAAGGTGATACTTGATAAAATTTGGGGTGTGCTGAATGCACTTTTTTATATTTAAATGAAATATTTCTTCGTTGGTTAATCGCTTCTTTTAATTGCTCAAATTGTTCCGTTAGACCACTAATATTTTCATATTGTATGCCTTTAACTTGTACCGATTGGGTGAGTTTTTCTTGATAAAACGCTTTATCGACTGATGGGAATAAATCAGAAATGCTGGCAAAAAGTGCAAAACGTTGAATATCTTCTTCAGTTAAAACATCTATTTTGTTTTGGCTTAATTTATAAAAGCGAGGACCTTTTTCTTCCCAAGGAAGAAAGGCTAAGCGTTGGTTAATATCTCGTTGGATAGTTCTGCTGGAAACGCCGAACTCTTCTGCCAACTGGACAGAATCAATTCTCCCCCCCCCCCCTCATGGTTCAGGAGAGATAAAATAGCACTTAAGCGTTGTGCGAGCGGAATATGTTTTTTCATGGTATTTGTCGCTGTTGAATTAAAAATGTAGCGTTAGTTTACTCTAATTCATCAAAAACTGTGCGACAGGTTGTGTCGCCTAGCAAAAAAATTTTAATTTTTTATTAATCATCACTTTTTGCGACTAATGTGCTGATATTTTGCTTATTTCGCTTGATAAATCAATCGTTTTTTGCGCTCTGGGGGGGGGGATTTTTTTAAATTTTATGTAAAGCGTGAGGATTTCACGCTTTTTTTAGCAGAAAAATTTACTTCTCAGCAATAATCACTGCTCGTTTCGGGGCTGGATAGCCTTCAATGGTTTTGCTTAAATCTTGTGGGTCGAGAAAATCAATTAAACTTTCATTCTCTAACCACTCAGTTTTACGCTGTTCGGCTAATGAGGTTACTGCTACATCAACACAACGGATATTATTAAACCCTGTTTTACCAAGCCAATTTATTAACGCTGCAACAGAAGGAATAAAATAGACGTTTTTCATTTTTGCATAACGTTCACCTGGGACAAGAACAGTGTGTTCATCGCCATCAACAACTAAGGTTTCTAACACTAATTCACCGCCCTTTTTGAGCTGAACCTTCAGTTGTGAGAGATGATCCAATGGCGATTTGCGATGATATAACACGCCCATCGAAAACACCGTATCAAACGCGGCTAATGGCTGCATTTGCTCTATTCCTAATGGAATTAAATTCGCACGACGATCATTATTGAGCAATTTACGGACCGCCTCAAACTGGCAGAGGAATAATTCTGTTGGATCAATTCCTACCACCATTTTTGCACCCTCGCCAACCATGCGCCACATATGATAACCACTGCCACAGCCCACATCTAACACAAGGCGATCTTGTAATGGGGAAATATGCGGTAGCAGGCGATCCCATTTGAAATCAGAACGCCATTCACAATCAATATGCACGCCAAAGAGATGATAAGGTCCTTTGCGCCATGGCATGAGCTGTTTGAGGTGATGTACCATTCGCTGACGCTCACCATCAGTTAATGGTGTATGTAAACTTGCGGTAACACTATGTTGTAAATCAATCTGATCAGCAACACGTTCAGGGAGAAAATCCACCACCTTTGCCCATTTGGCATATTCACCATGGGCATTGGTTTGCCAGTATTTGAGCTGTGCTGGCAAGGTCTCTAGCCAGTCTGACAGCTCAGTAGTAGCAATTTGTTGAAAGAATGGTCGAAAATCAAACATAGCTTCGTACAATATTGCTTAGCAAATGACGTCTAATCCATTCATATATGGACGCAAGACGTCTGGAATAACAATCGTTCCATCGGCTTGTTGATAATTTTCCAATACAGCTACTAAGGTGCGCCCAACCGCTAAACCAGAACCGTTTAAGGTATGCACTAAACGAGGTTTTTTATCCCCTTTCACACGATAACGTGCCATCATGCGACGCGCTTGGAAATCCCACATATTTGAACAAGAAGAGATTTCACGATAGGTATTTTGTGCTGGTACCCACACCTCTAAATCATAGGTTTTGCATGAACCAAATCCCATATCCCCTGTACACAACAACACTTTACGATATGGTAAGCCTAGCAGTTGTAATACTTTTTCGGCGTGTCCAGTCAACTCTTCTAACGCTGCCATCGATTTTTCTGGTTCAACAATTTGCACTAATTCCACTTTATCAAATTGGTGCATACGGATAAGTCCGCGTGTATCACGTCCATAAGACCCTGCTTCAGAACGGAAACATGGGGTATGCGCAGTCATTTTTAATGGTAAATCGTCTGCCTCTAAAATTTCACCACGCACCATATTGGTTACAGGCACCTCCGCCGTTGGAATTAATGCGTAAGATTGCTCCCCCTCTAATGGCTTGGTATGGAATAGATCTTCGCCAAATTTTGGTAATTGCCCTGTCCCATAAAGGCTTTCATGATTGACTAAATAAGGTACATATGTTTCTAAATAGCCGTGTTGTTCGGTATGCAAATCCAACATAAATTGCGCTAAAGCACGGTGTAAACGCGCGATTTTGCCTTTTAACACCACAAATCTTGAGCCAGTTAATTTCACCGCTGTTGGGAAATCAATGCCGCCACTGAGTTCGCCTAAATCAACGTGATCTTTGATTGGGAAATCGTATTGTTTCGGTTCGCCCCAACGGAAAACTTCAAGGTTTTCACTATCATCTTTCCCGTGTGGTACTTCATCGGCAGGAATATTTGGAATGGTTAAGGCAATTTGTCTTAATTCTTCTTGAACCTGATCTAAAGCTACTTTCGCCTGTTCTAATTCAGATCCCATATTATCCACTTCAGCTAATAAGGGTTGAATATCTTCACCACGTGCTTTTGCTGCACCAATTAATTTTGAACGTGCATTGCGCTCTGCTTGTAAACTTTCGGTTTTAACTTGTAATACTTTACGTTGTTCTTCTAATTGCTCAATTTTTTGTACATCTAAGACAAAATTTCTTTTTTCTAGTAATTTTGCAGCCGTACCCGCTAAATCATTGCGTAATAGATTAGGATCAATCATCTTGGTTTCCTTTTTTGATTCTATGATTTATTGAAAGAAAAAAACGGCGTTATTCTAACACGGAAAAGCATTCTACTCGTGGAAAATTTATAGATTAAATGCATATTTCATCATCTCTTGCTCTTGCCTAGAAATACCCAAATTTGTTGCAAACTTTTGCCATTTATTTACAACAACCATCACTTCATCATAAATTTATTTGGCTTGGTTAGGCGTTAATTGAAAAAATTCAGCCACTTCAAAAGCTAATTGGAAATCTAGACTATTATTACTATCTGTAATATTGAGATGTAACCCTTGAGATAAGGGGCTGGGATTGAGATCATAAGCTGGTGATAACGCCCAACCTGAATTTTGATAGATAAATCCATGATTGCGTAAATGGTCGTCAGTATTTGATACCGCTATATTAAAAACAATTCTTCGCCATAATTGCATAAGATCTGCTTTAGCTTGAGAACCATTTTCTGTTATAAATTGCGCCATTTCTAAATAACTCGCTTCGTAATCGCCATCATAGTAACCTAATTGAGTTAAGGCTGACGTAAAATGGCGACGTTGTTCACCTACTCGATCAAACCTTTTCGTCAAAAAAGTATGATACGCCTGATTAAATTTTTCTATTCGACACGTTGCCATTTCAATGCCCGCCTGAATGGCTAAGCAATATACTAAATATTCCCATAACCCAACATTATACTCATCATATTTGCTAGGAAATTTCGCTATCCATAACTGTTTATTTTCATCAATTACGGAGGCTTTAGGTCTTGCGCCCCCTAAAGATGAACCAGGGGAAATTAACATATAAAGCCATTTTAAATAATCAGGATCATCAATATTGCTATTTTCTAGCTGAAAGGCGGCAAACTCTAATTCTTTTAAAGAGGAAATTGGTGGGGCGGCTAAATAATCGTTATTATCTAAAAATTCGCCATTCAGATCAGTTTTAAATCTTAATGCTCCCATACGATTCATATCATGCACACCTAACAGATAATCACTTTCTAACAACATTTTAGGTTTACGATTTTGTTGATTCGCTAACGCAATCTCTCGCCGTTTCATCAATAAACGTCCCCAACGATCAGGACAAGAATCAAGAAAAATTCGAAAATTTTGTGCATTTAAACTATATTGTTCGCCTGAATAAAGCTGAAGATCTGGATCAATCTGCTGTACAAAAGGTGATTTTAGCCAGTTATTATCATAACGAAAACGAAATGTTTCTTTTCCTCTCACCACATCAGAAGATAACATGCCAATTAATTCTGGCTTGCTAAAAGCTTCCCAGTCAGCAAATACATAAATATCTTTACTCATTTGATTTCCTTAATAGTGCAATATCTTGTAATTTGCGTCCTAGTTCATCATCTTTACCAACCTTGCTAAAATCTTGTTCTAATCCTAATACTCCTAGCACCATGACATAATAGCCAATAGCAACATTGGGATTACCTTGGATTATTTTACGGATTGTCATTCGACTCAGCCCCGTTCGTTCTGCAAGCAATGTTTGGGTAAATTTTCTACGTTTAATAGCAAGTTTGATATTTTCTCCAAGTTGAATCAAAACATTTTCATACTTAGGAAATAATTTAGGTGATTTTGTTTTGTTGAACATTATAACAACCATTTTTCATTTATTTTGGTCATTATAATGTTCAAAATAACTCTTTTCAACTCCCCGAAATTTTGGCAATCAGATCCATGACAAAGCCTAATCGCTGTTGGGTATCGCTAAAATCTTGGGTAAATCTAAATTTTAATGGACCATCAAAACGATAAACGTTTGGTTGTTGTTGAATCAGTCTTAAAAATAGCATTGGATCTAATTCTGTTTGTGGTGAAAATTCAATAAATCCCCCTGTTGCCATAGCTTCAATTTTTTGAATACCTAATGGTTTCGCTTGTAAACGTAACAAGGCAATCTCAAACAGATTTTTTGTTGCTTGTGGCAATAAACCGAAGCGATCGATTAACTCTACTTTTAACTCCGATAACTCTTCTTCATTTTTTGCCCCTGCAATCCGTTTATAGAAAGACAAACGTAAATTGACATCGCCCAAATAATCTTCTGGTAACAAGGCTGGAATACGTAAATCAATTTCCACTTGTGCCTGTGTCAACTCATCTAACGTTGGCTCTTTGCCTTCTTTTAAGGCTTGCATTGCATTCTCTAATAGTTCCATATACAACGAGAAACCAATGCTTTCAATTTGTCCGCTCTGTTCATCACCTAGCAACTCACCTGCTCCACGAATTTCTAAATCGTGCGTAGCTAACACAAATCCAGCCCCTAAATTATCCAAACTACTCAAAGCTTCTAACCGTTTACGTGCATCTTTGGTCATTAATTTTTCTGGTGGCGCTAAAAGATACGCATAGGCTTGATGGTGCGAACGTCCAACTCGTCCACGCAGTTGGTGTAATTGTGCTAAGCCGAAGTGATCGGCGCGCTCAATAATAATGGTATTAGCACTCGGAATATCGATACCAGTTTCAATAATGGTAGTACAAACCAGTACATTAAAACGTTGATGATAAAAATCGCTCATCACCCGTTCAAGCTCCCGCTCTCGCATTTGTCCATGTCCAATCCCAATGCGGGCTTCTGGCACAAATTCCGCTAATTTCTCGGCACAATTTTGAATGGTCTCTACATCGTTGTGCAAATAATAGACTTGCCCACCACGCAAAATTTCTCGCAAAATGGCTTCACGAATAATACGTTCATCGTGTTGGCGCACAAAAGTCTTAATCACCAAGCGGCGAGCTGGTGGTGTTGAAATAATGGAGAGATCACGAATACCATTCATCGCCATATTTAAAGTACGAGGGATTGGCGTGGCAGTTAACGTTAAAATATCAATATTGCTCCGCAGTTGTTTAATTTTCTCTTTTTGGCGCACGCCAAAGCGATGTTCTTCATCAATGATTAATAAACCAAGATCATGGAAATCAACATCACCCTGTAACAATTTGTGTGTACCAATTAAAATATCGACTTTTCCCTCTTGCACTAAGGTCAAAATATTTTTCTGTTCTTTCGTGGTTTTAAAACGGGATAACACTTCCACATTCACGGGTAAATTAGCAAACCGATCACGGAAATTATCATAATGTTGCTGTGCTAAAAGCGTGGTAGGAACTAATACCGCCACCTGCTTTTGGTTCATTACCGCTAAAAAAGCAGCGCGCATAGCGACTTCAGTTTTTCCAAATCCAACATCACCACAAACTAAACGATCCATTGGTTTAGCTTGGCACATATCGCTAATTACTGCATTAATTGCCATTTGCTGATCATAGGTTTCCTCAAATGGGAACGTGGCAACAAATTGTTGAAACTCTTCTCGATCATATTGAAAGGCAAAACCAGGGCGAGATTCACGTTTCGCATAGACATCTAATAATTCTGCCGCTACATCACGAATTTTTTCGGCTGCTTTTTGCCGTGATTTAATCCACGCCTCACTGCCTAATTTATGTAATGGAGCATTCTCTTCCCCACCACCCACATAGCGGCTAATTAAATGTAATGAGGAAACAGGCACATATAATTTGGCATCATCGGCATAACGTAATACCAAATATTCCGCGATCATGCCGCCTGTTTCTAATGTAGTTAACCCATCATAACGCCCCACACCGTGCTCTAAATGCACCACAGGCTGCCCGATTTTTAACTCGGCTAAATTACGAATTAACGCATCTGGGTTTACATTTTTCTGTTGCTGGCGTTGACGTGTTTGCACTTTCTCGCCGAGAAGATCCGTTTCGCAAATAAAGGCAAATTGCGCTTCGGCAATAAACCCTTTTTCCATTGATCCAATCATTAAACTAAAGCGTTGTTGCTTCGCTTCTGCCAATGCAGTAATTGCTGTTGGTTTAATTTTTAATGGTTTTAAGAGTGAAAGTAAGGTTTCTCGTCTTCCCTCACTTTCAACGGAAAACACGATTGGCTCGTTTATGCTTTCAATAAATTGACGTAATAGTTTTAATGGCTCTTTTTGTTGCGCATTAATGGTTAATTCTGGTAAGGCACGCACCGCTAAATTTTGATTGCGAGCTTGCTCTGCTAATGATTTTTCGCACAGCGTAATACGAGGATAATCTTTTAGATATTGGTTCAAATTTTCGATACGCAACCATAATGCACTTGGCGGTAATAGTGGGCGCATTGGATCGACTTTTTGATTTTCATAGCGTAATGTCGCATCACGGAAAAAGTTTTCACCACTTTGCTGAATATTTTCATCAGTAATAAATAAGGTATTAATTGGCACATAATCAAAGAATGTTGCCATTTGACTAAAAAAGAGTGGCTGCCAATATTCAATCCCCGCAAATAAAGTCCCTTTACTGATTTGTTGATAAATATGTTCTGGATCACGACGAATCTCGCCAAAGGTTTCACGAAAATTACTTCGAAAAAATTCAATCCCTTTTTCATCAATCGGAAATTCGTGTGCTGGTAATAAATTGATCTGCTGAATCTGTTCGATTGTCCGTTGAGTATCGACATCAAAAGTGCGGATAGAATCAATTTCATCATCAAAAAAATCTAAACGATAAGGTAAGCTACTCCCCATTGGATAGAGATCCAGTAACGCACCACGCACGGAATACTCACCATGTTCATACACTTGATCTACCGCGCGATACCCAGCCTTATTGAGCTGCAAACGCAACTGTTCTAAATCACATTGTTGCCCTTGTTTAATTAACAATACGTTTTGTGCTAAATAATCAGGTGGGCAAACTCGTTGCATTAAAGTACTAATCGGCAAAATAAAGATGCCTTGTTTTACTTGTTGTAAATGAAATAAGGTACTTAAACGAGTAGAAATAATCTCTTGATGTGGCGAAAACGTATCATAAGGCAGCGTTTCCCAGTCAGAAAAAATCGCAGCGGAGAGGGAAAATTGCGCGAGACTTTCGGCTAAATGATTGGCTTGCCGCATATCTGAGGTAACCACAACAGTTACCCCTTGATGTTGCTGTGCTAACTCTGCGATTGCTAGAACACGACTATCTGCAATAGCATTGCCTAAATATTTATGATCGTTCGCTTTTTTTGCCAAATTTAGATTGAAAAAGTGCATAGTTTTTATGTTGTTGTTTAGGGTTCTATTACGGGTAAAATTTCTTTTTTCTTATTTTTCGTGCAAGCTAACTTTTGTTTTCTTTATAAATTAGTGCGAGCACGCCCTAGTGCCTTGCTATTTATTTAAAGGTAATTCGCCAACAATTATGAATGTGTGGGTTACGTTGGAAATCAAGTGGCAACGTTTGTGCAGAAATATTTTCCGCCTGTAACCCGAGCTGTTCTAATCCTGTTAAATCCATTTTAAAACCGCGTTTATTATTCGAGAAAATCACCACACCATTTCGGCGTAATAATTTACTTAATTTCTGTAATAAAGTGAGGTGATCTCGCTGTACGTCCCAACTATTTTCCATTCGTTTCGAGTTGGAGAATGTCGGTGGATCAACAAAAATTAAATCATATTGCCCTTTCGCATTATCCAACCACTGCAAACAATCAGCTTGGATCAATTTATGTTGCTTACCTTTTATCTCATTCAAAATAAAATTTTGTTCTGCCCAGTTTAGATAAGTATTTGACATATCGACAGTTGTTGTTGACTTTGCGCCACCTAAAATTGCGTGTACCGTACAAGAACCTGTGTAAGCAAACAGATTGAGGAAATCTTTACCTTTCGCTAATTCTCCTACCATTTTGCGGGTTAAGCGGTGATCTAAAAATAGCCCCGTATCTAAATAATCGGTCAAATTGACCCACAATTTTGCCCCATATTCTTGCACAAAAAAGTAATCGCCTTTATTGGCTAGTTTTTCGTATTGGTTTGCACCTTTTTGTTTTTGGCGTACTTTTAACACTAACTTATCGGTTGCCACGCCAGTAACATTTAATGTTGCGGTTACGGCATCAAGTAAGCGTTGGCGAGCCTTTTGTGGATCGATATTTTTTGGTGCAGCATATTCTTGTACCACAATATGATCAGCATAACGATCAACAGCAAGATTATATTCGGGTAAATCAGCATCATATAGACGATATGCCTCTAGCCCTTGTTGAACCGCCCATTTTTCAATTTTCTTGATATTTTTGCTTAAGCGATTTGCAAAATCTGGTGCGACGACACCTTGTGTTTTAAATTGTAACGCTGCTTCATCTTCGCTGGAGGCTGGATTATCTGTTTGTACTGCACTAATCAGATAATTTTTCTGTATACAATCTAAAGGTCCATTTTTGGCTTTAAATTGACGAGCAGAACGTAAACGCAAACAATCTAATAGACTGATTTCACTACTAAAAATAGAAGCCTGCCAATCAGGGAAAGATTGTTTTAAGCGTCTGCCAAATACAGAATATAACGCAATCAGGGTTGGCGTTGCACCTAACCGTTCACCATAAGGTGGGTTACACACCACCGTTCCCACCTCATCAGTCGGTGGTGTTAGTGTCGCAATATCTGCTGCGGTAAACTGGATTAAATGCCCAACGCCTGCATTTTCAGCATTTTGTCTCGCTTTTTCTAACACACGATGATCACGATCCAAGCCAAAAAAATGGGCTGTACACGCTTTTTTACCTTGTTCTGCCTGTGCTAAGGCTTGTTCTTTAATCGTCAACCACACCTGTTGTTGATGTTTTTTCCAACGATTAAATCCCCAATGTAAACGCTGTAATTGTGGCGCAATTTGTGCTTCCATTTGTGCCGCTTCAATCAATAATGTCCCCGAACCACACATTGGATCGACTAATGGCGTTCCCTGTTTCCAGCCAGAACGAATAATGATTGCCGCCGCTAATGTTTCTCGCAATGGCGCTGCCCCAGTATCACTACGATAACCTCGCATATGTAGTGCTTCACCGCTTAAATCGAGCGAAACATTTAACGTATCACGATTGAGATAGACATTTATCCGCATATCAGGATACTCTTTGTCCACTTGCGGACGAGGATTGCCCTGACGAGTAAAGTAATCCACAATCCCATCTTTCACCCGCATTGCGCCATATTGTGTATGGCGAATAGCATCATTTGTACCGCTAAAATCCACGACAAAACTATCCTCCGCAGAGAAATGTTGTTGCCAAGCAAAACTGACGACTGCTGAATATAAATCGGCATCATCATAAACTTTACTGGTAAAAAGTGGATATAAAATACGAGAACTTAAACGACTCCATAATAAGGTACGATAAAGGGTTTCATCATCGGCGGCATAGTGAACACCTCCTTGCACCACTTTACATTGGCTCGCTCCTAACTTTTCCAATTCTGTTTTTAATAATTCTTCAAAACCACGTGCTGTGGTGGCAAATAGTTGATTCATCTTCGTTTTCTTCTTGAGTCAAAATTGTCGCCGATTATAACAAATTAGCTTGCCGATTTTTGCAATAATTTTTCCACTACTCGTGCCGCAGCAAAAAAACCAAAGGTCGCGGTTACCATCGTTGCAGCCCCAAAACCATTACTACAATTCATCGTTGCCGATGTTGAGCATTCCCCTGACATTTTTGGGAAAATGAGTGGCTGGGTCGAAAAGACACAATCAATACCAAATTTACGTTGTGGATTATCAGTAAAACCATATTGTTTGCGTAACAAATAGCGCACTTTTGCCGCTAATGGGTCTTGAATAGTTTTACTCAAATCTTTAATTTGAATTTGACTTGGAGCGGTTTGTCCGCCCGCGCCACCCGTGGTAATCACTTTAATTTTATTACGCTTACAAAATGCTAATAATGCTGCTTTTACTTTCACACTATCAATCGCATCGACCACATAATCGTAACCGCGTAACAAATAATCGGCGAGATTTTCTGTTGTCAAAAAATCATCAATAATCTCAACCTGTGCTTCTGGATTAATACTCAAAACACGTTGTTGCATCACTTCTGTTTTTAGTGCGCCAATATTTTCTGTAACCGCATGAATTTGGCGATTGACATTCGTTACACAAATATCGTCCATATCAATTAAGGTTAATTTACCAACCCCTGAGCGTGCCAATGCTTCAACCACCCAAGAACCTACGCCACCAATGCCAATCACACAAACGTGTGTTTTGCGTAAACGTTGTAAAGCCTCTTCACCATACAAACGTCCAATTCCAGCAAAACGTTGTGCAAAATTATCTACTCGAGCCATTGCTTAATTTAATACCCAAACGCGTCCATAATGTTTTAACAAGCCTGCAACGTGCCCTGCTTGCTCGCCAATCCCTTGATATAAATCGAAATGTTGCCCTTTTACAGCACCACCGACATCTAATGCCACCATTAAACGCAACTGATGGGTGCCTTTCCACTTCCCTTCATCATCAATTTCTGGCATTTCCACCAATAATACGGTTCCTGATGGTATTAAACTGCGATCAGATGCGACTGAAGCTAATGGGACTAACGGTACCCCTGCTGAACCTTTTACCTTGCCATTTGGTACATTCTTGAAAAAGACATAAGATTCATTACGTTCTAATAACCCTTGTAAGCGGTGTGGATTATTCGTCGCCCATTCTTTAATCGCTTGTATCGACATTTTCTCTTTCGGAATTTCGCCATCTTCGACTAACAAGCGTCCAACGCTAGTATAAGGAAAACCATTTTGTCCTGCATAGGCAAAATAGGTTAACTCATTGTTTCCAAAGTCAATATAACCGCTGCCCTGTACGCCTAATAAAAAGTTATCTAGCATGGAATCACTATAAGCAAGTTCCAATCCTTTCCCATTTAATACCCCTGCATAAATTTGCGCACGAGAAAAACGTTTCGCGCGTGGCATGGCATAAATTGGGTGTTGATACTTCCCTTGTGGTGTACGGCGAGCATGAATAACAGGAGAATAGTAACCCGTCATTAAGACATTTTGGAAACCATCTTCGCCTGCCATTTTTTGAATCCCAATGCCAAAATAATTTAATTGAGAAATCTCTGCTCCCGCTAATACCCAACTGGTAATTTTATCGTATGTATCTCGATATGCTGCAGTTAAGCGTGGTGAAACACTACTGATCATACTTAGCTGTGTGAGAAAATCGCCTTGATTCACGACTGCACTATGATTTTCCACCATGCCAACTGGCGTTAAAGGCGCTCTCATATAACTACGCCCTTGATAAACTGCCCCTAATTGTTCATATAATGAACGTTGCGAAAGATTAGTATCTGAGTGATTTGCTGAGGAACAACCAGCAAGCACGAAAATAGCGGCGACAACCGCAGCAACTTTTTTAAATTTTCCCATAGGATAATAATATAGCCCTTACATTTACTAAAATTTATACTGAAAAAAACGGCAATAATAATAACAAGTTTATGCAGATCTTGCTGAAATTTCTCTGTAATGTTCGTTTTAATTTCGTTTATGATTAAATTTTTATCAAATAAAATTTATTTTTTTAAAAAAACTTGCAAAAACGAAAAAAGAGGGTATAGTAGCGCACATCTGACGCGGGGTGGAGCAGCTTGGTAGCTCGTCGGGCTCATAACCCGAAGGTCGTTGGTTCAAATCCAGCCCCCGCAACCAATCATTTTTTCCTCATTAAATTTATTTTCTTCTTTCTTATCTTTTTTATTCTGTAGCTGTGATAAGCTTTGGTTTACACAATTCACCAAGAAAACATCGCATTTTAGCGACGAACAACTTGTGCAATAGATGTATCAGAAATTAACTGGTAAGAATGTCGGATTGACTTATCCGACAATATTTCTCAATTATTATAATGGCGTGGCAATAGATAAATGTGCCGTATCATTGATACGTTCAATGTTGAACTGTTTTTCCTCACCATTTTGTTGATAATTGACCACACTAATACTGCAATTAATCAAACTCTCGCTGACATCAGGTTGGCGATGAGTTTGCCAAGTATGTCCGCCTAATAAGGCAAGTAATAAACGTAAGGTATGTCCGTGTGAAACAATTAAAATATTTCCTTGTTGATGCACTCGAATCATATCTTGCACGGCTTGCCATGAACGAGCGGCTAATGCACTAAATGGCTCACCTTGATTATATTCAGCAATATGCTGATCATATATCTCAGGTTGTTTGACCAAATGTTGGAATGGCGCTGTATGCCGAATGGTATCAACCTGAATCCCTTCCCATTGACCAAAAAATTGTTCATTTAGCCCTTGATGCTGGAATAAAGGAATATCACGCGAGCCAATCACATGACGCGCGGTAGTAATCGTACGTTGCAAACAGCTAGAATAAGCAGCAATAAATGGAATATCGTTTAATGCCTGCCCTGCTGCCAAAGCACCGTTTACGCCCTCTACAGTCAAAGGGGAATCCCCTTGCCCTTGTAACAGCCCCTTTTCATTCCATTCTGTTCTACCATGGCGTAAAAAATAAAAAGTCAGATTTTTTTGCATCATAACCCTCAAAAAATAGCCCTCATTGTCGAGGGCTGTTTATGATCTATTAAGCTTGTTCTTGATCTGCATATTTTGCGGCAGTTTCTTTTAATAATGGTTGTAATTCACCCTTTTGGAACATCTCCATAATAATATCACACCCACCAATCAACTCCCCCTCTACCCATAACTGTGGAAAAGTTGGCCAATTTGCAAATTTTGGTAATTCCGCTCGAATATCTGGGTGTTGCAAAATATCTACATAACCAAACGGCACTTGGCAATTAATAATGGCTTCTACTGCTCTTGCAGAAAATCCACATGATGGGAATTTTGGTGAGCCTTTCATATAAAGAATAATTGGATTTTCACTTAATTGCTGTTTAATTCTTTCGATAGTTTCCATTTGTTTAACCTCACGCTATACGATAAGACAAAAAGTGTCGAGATTGTAGCATAAGCCTAGAAATAAACCAATCTTGCTTAGGTGATTACTCGCCGCTTTTATGCTTTTTACTCAAACTATCCTCTTTACTGAGATAAGTGTTCTCTTCACTCTTCAATCGTTAAATTTGTGATCTAAATCACGAATTATAACCAGCACCTTATTCCTGAAAAGCGTACAATATCCAAGATTATTAAAATCACTTCAAGGAGAAGACAATGAAAGGCTTAAAATTAACTCTTTTAACTATTTCTGCTGTATTAGCATTATCTGCTTGTAGCAGTCAACAATATACTGAAAAACAGGCTGAGCAACGCCTAGTTGATCAGACCACTTTTGGAGTAAATTGGCTGCAGCAATCTGGTGAATATCAGGCATTGGCTTACCAAGCCTTTAACATCGCTAAAGTCAGTTTTGATCATGCCAAAGTGCAAAAAGGCAAGAAAAAAGCAGTGGTATCTGATTTAGATGAGACGTTATTAGATAACAGTGCCTATGCAGCTTGGCAAGCAAAACATCTCCAACCTTTTAGTGGTGAGACATGGACAAAATGGGTCGATGCACGTCAAACTGCTGCGATTCCTGGCGCCGTAGAATTTGCTAACTATGTGAATAGTCATGGTGGCACAATGTTTTATGTTTCAAATCGTAAAGATAGCAATGAAAAAGCGGGAACGATTGATGATATGAAACGTTTAGGATTCACTGGCGTGAATGAGAAAACATTACTCTTGAAAAAAGATAAATCCGCAAAATCTGCGCGTTTTGCCGAAATTGAAAAGATGGGGTATGAAATTGTCATGTTTGTTGGGGATAATCTTAACGATTATGGTGATGCAACTTACCGTAAATCTAACGCAGAACGTCGCCATTTTGTTAGCGAAAATCAAAATAAGTTTGGCAAACAATATATTATTTTACCAAATCCAAACTATGGTGATTGGGAAGGTGGTTTAGCGCCAAACTACTTTAATAAATCCAATACTGAAAAATTAAAGATCCGTGAAGAAGCGTTAAATGCTTGGGACGGTAAATAGTCTCAACATCTTGCTAAATGAGTAAATTTAGGTAGTGAATAGTACATTCACTATCTTTATTTTTGTTGATGACACTGAGATTAGTAACAAAAATGCCTTAAACAGTGAAACGATTTAAGGCATTTATCTATTCTTAATTTAAATAGGTAAAGACTTTTACAACTTTTTTCACGCCACTAATATTACGTACTGCCTCTACTGCAGCATTCGCTTGTGCTTGCGTCAAACGCCCTAATAAATAAACAATGCCATTTTCAGTGATTACTTTCACATCAGTTGCTTTTACATTGCCATTTACAAAGAGTTTAGATTTTGCTTGTGTTGTAATCCAAGTATCTTGACTTACCTGAGTAAAACTTACTTTTGGTGCAATTTCAATTTGATTATACACATCAGCAATATCTTTTACCCCTCTTGCTAAGCTAGTTGCCACTTCGCGTAAACTTTCATTTGGCGCTTGCCCAACTAATAATACTCTCGCATTGTAAACAATAGCATTAATATGTGCTTGAGAATTAAGTTGTTTGTCTTTACGTAATACATCTGTTACACGTAACTCTAATGTTTGATCATCAATTTGCGTTCCTGTAGTACGCGGATCTGTGATAACTTTTGTTGCGAAAGCGCCGCCACCAACCACTGCAGCGACACACCCTTGTAATAATAAAACAGCCCCTACTGTTGCACTCACTTTTATTAATTTTTTCCATTGACGATTACGCATTATTGCCTCCTTTTTGGGATTAATGAGAAAACAGCGAAAAATCAATTAATTCGCACAAGGTATTAATAATAAAGAGATGTTGTTCTAATACTCGCACTTCTTTTTGTACGGGAACAGCGATATTAATATCATTTTCATCTAATAAACCGTTTAAATGATCGCTTTTATCCCCTGTTAATGCAACTACTAAAATATCTTTTTCTTTTGCATAACGGATCAGAGAAAGTGAAATCTCTTCCGTATCGGGGGTTAATACCACTAAAATATCACCAGACTGTACCATTGCATTAAACTGTTTTTGGTATGCTTCTAGCAAATTATTATCACTCAATAATGCCGCCCCTACCGTTCCCTCTAAACCTAGCGATACCGCTGGAAAACTTGGTCGCGCTAATTGATAGCGATTAATTAAATTCGCTACCAATAATTGCGCATTAGCAGTAGAACGTCCATAACCAAAAACAGCAATTTTATTCCCTCTCAATAAACATTGTGTTAATTCATTAGTGGTTTTTGCTAAGATCTCTGGAATCACTGCAGCTGTTGCAATATGTCCTTTGATACTCTCTTCATATAATGCTTTTATTCTCTCTAACATATTTCTCAATCATTCAGCTCAATAAAATTTTTTAACCAAGTAATTTGATGATCAATACCATCAAATGCAACCACATCAAATCGGCAATCTACGGTATCTAAACTTTGATTATACTGACTCAGCCATAAATTAGCAGCTTTTAACCATTTCTGTTGTTTTGCCCAAGAGATACTTTCTACTGCTGAACCAAAACGCTTACTTTTTCGTTGACGAACCTCAACAAAGACAATGGTCTGCTGCTCGCGCATAACTAAATCAAGTTCTCCACAACGAAAAGTTTGATTGGCAGCAATAAAAATTAATCCTTTTTGTTCTAAAAAATGGCGAGCTTGTTGTTCAAACTCGCCACCTTGTTGTCTTGGTCGAAATAATGACATATCAATTAGTTAATCGTCTTAATATTGCCGTTATCATATTGTAGCCATGTCATTGATCGTTCAATATTACAACCATCACCTGCTTGCAATACTCCCGTTAACCCATTGATGCTATAACCTGGAATTTGACGCATTTCAGCAAATTTACTAATTAAGATCCACGCATCTGCTCCCATCGCATATAAACGAAGTAATGAATAATCACCGTTTGCAAGTTTTAATGCTTGTTGATAACTTGCTGAGTTGAGATCACTTAAGAATGGAATATCACTAAATTTCACCCCATTCATTGTTATACGGTAATCAGGACCATTATTAGCTGAATTACTGCGTGAGGTTGCATAAATCGCTATGCTATGAGCATCTGAATTATCTAATGCTGTTTTGATCTCTTGCAGTTGTTGACTATCTGCGACAACATAAATCGCATTCACCTTACCTGACATTGCGGCATTTTTAATATTCGCCAAAATATCATCAACGAGACTATAGTAATAAGTATTTGCGTCGGTTCCTGCAAGACGCTGCCATTTAGCATTAAATGCTGAAGCACTGCGTTGTCCAAGATCATTTTGTGGTGCGAATACCATTGGATTTGTTTCACCATCATTCCACATTTTTACTGCAGCAGATTGTGCTTCATCTTCTGGCGATAATCCATAATAACAAACACCCTGTAACGGTCGCATACTCGGAGCTGTGTTCAAGGTTAAAACGCTTAATCCCTGCATCACGCTACTATTTAATAATGTTTCCACATTATCTTTTAATAACGGACCAACAACCGCTTGAGCCCCCTCTTGCTTCGCCTGATTTACAAGATCTACTACAGAGATACCACTCATAGTGTCGTAATTTTTCACAATCACAGAAGAACTTCCATGAGCATCATTAAAACCTTGTTGAATAATTTTACCAATCAACTGAGCATTACCACTTAATGGCAATAATAAAGCGACTTGTTTAAGAGTTAATTCTTCAAAGTTAACCACACCACGTAAATCAGTTGGTAGTAAAAAGGCGGCAGAATGGTTTGCATAAGTCATTTTCCAGTTTTGAATCGCAAAGCGCATTTGCTCAGGTTGTGAGAGATGATCGTTATAGACTTTTGCTAAATCAATCCACCCTTTTAAGACAATATCATTTGGCTCAACAATTAAGCTATTTAACGTATTCTTATCTAAACTTCTCAATAAGCTCCAGATAGTATCATTATTCTGTTGCTTACGTTGCATATCAGTAATAAAACGATCCATCTGAATATGTGCATTAATCGCACCGACAAAATCTTTACTATTTTCTGAAACTTGAGCTAACACCCCATAATAGCGAACTTTTTGTGAAGAACTTAGTACGTTGAGATCTATTGTATTTAATAATGTTATCGCACCATGGTTATCTCGCTGTACGGATAATAAATGCGCTTTTAATAAACTTGCATCAAGTTGTTGAGATTTATCAAGATCTTTCAGTGAAGACAATAAACTCTCTGCTTGATTAATTTTGTTTTCACTTAATAAAGCACGCACAGCTAATAATTGATAATTAGTACGCTCGTTATCATTTTGGCTGCTATTGACTTTATCTAAATAAAAATCTGAGCTAGCGTAAGCATCGTTTTGTAACATAGTATTTCCTGAACCTGATAAAACACTACACCCTGCGACACTAAACACAACAAAAAAAATCAGGAAAAGATTTTTTAAATTCACTCGTTGTAATAGAATGTGTAACATATTCTTCCCTATGATAATTTGAACTATCATGACAAAATAAAACCACTCAACCTAAAGTTGAGTACCTGTAAAATCTTACTTATCTATTAGTTTAAAAGCAAATAAAAGACTTAATTATGAGCAATTTATTTGGCACATTGTATATTGTTGCTACCCCAATCGGAAATTTAAATGATATTAGCCAACGTGCGTTGGATATTTTAACCCAAGTTGATCTCATTGCAGCAGAAGACACACGTCATAGTGGTTTACTGCTTAATCATTATGCGATAAAAAAAACATTATTTGCATTGCATGATCATAATGAACAACAAAAAGCCACTTTATTAATCGAAAAATTACAACAAGGTATCAATATTGCCTTAATCTCTGACGCTGGCACCCCATTAATCAGTGATCCTGGTTTTCATCTTGTACGAGCTTGCCGCCAAGCTGATATTAAAGTTGTGCCTATTCCTGGTTGTTGTGCGGCTATTACAGCACTTTCTGCAGCAGGAATTGCTTCTAATCGCTTCTGTTTTGAAGGTTTTTTACCAGCAAAAAGCAAAGCTCGCCAAGATCGTTTATCTGAATTAAATCAAGAACCTCGCACCTTGATTTTCTATGAATCTACACATCGAATTCTCGATACCCTACAAGATATGTTATTGATCTTCGGGGAAGATCGTTACCTTGTCATGGCGAGAGAGTTGACCAAAACCTGGGAAACTCTCTATGGCAGCCGTTTAGTGGAGTTAATTGATTGGCTAAAACAAGATGCTAATCGCTGTAAAGGGGAAATTGTTTTAGTTGTTGAAGGCGCGCCTGAACCCGATAAATCGGATTTTAGCGAACAAGCTCTACGAAGTTTACGTTTAATTAGCCAAGAATTGCCCTTGAAAAAAGCAGCAGCGATTGTAGCTGAAGTTTATGGTTATAAAAAAAATGCCCTCTATCAGTATGGTTTAGACCATTTCGCATCTGATCATTAATCGTAGAGAAAGGAATTATCGTGTATCGTCATCATTACCTTGAAATGCAAGAACATTATCTTTATGTGCCATATTTTGATCATATGCGTCGCGTGCGTATTCTTTTACCCCAAAATTATCACCAACAACAATGGCAACGCTATCCTGTGCTATATATGCACGATGGACAGAATGTTTTTTATAGTAAAGAGTCTTATTCTGGCTATTCATGGAAAATTATTCCTACTCTCAAACACGATAAAGCACTACCACAAATAATTGTCGTAGGCATTGATAATGCTGGCGCAGCTCGTCTAGATGAATACGCCCCTTGGCAAACCGATGTCGGTTCCCCAGAAATGCGAAACATAGGTGGTTTAGGTATGGAGTATGGGAAATGGGTGGTAGAAGTTGTAAAACCTTTTATTGATCAACACTATCGTACCTTACCAGAACGAGAACATACCCTATTAGCTGGCAGTTCGATGGGGGGAATTATCACCGCTTATATGGGATCGGCTTATCCACACATTTTTGGGCATTTAGGCGTTTTTTCCTTAGCATCATGGTTTAGTGAGCCTGCTTTTCTTGACTTTCTCCACCAACACCCCGTTGATCAAGCTAGTAGAGTCTTTATTCACGTTGGTACGAAAGAGGGTGATGATGCTGATGCACAATTTATTTCCAATATGAATCAAGCCTATATTGATTGTACGTTACGCTATTATCAAGCCTTAATCCGTACTGGACACCCACTAGACAATATCTGCCTACGTTTAATGGCAAACGAAATCCACCACGAAAAACATTGGGCAGATCATTTTGTGGAGTTTTTAAGGTTTGCATTTTTTAATGAGTAAATAATGATTTCTTGTATTGTACGTTTATGTTTAGTTTGTTTAACATTATTCTTTGCCTTTTTTAGCTTTATTCCCG
The DNA here is from genome assembly GCF_042433055.1 of Gallibacterium trehalosifermentans. Lineage (NCBI taxonomy): Bacteria > Pseudomonadati > Pseudomonadota > Gammaproteobacteria > Pasteurellales > Pasteurellaceae > Gallibacterium > Gallibacterium trehalosifermentans. The sequence continues at coordinate 364,393 of NZ_JBHLWB010000001.1, read as the reverse complement.
TTGCCATGGCTTTCGATGCAGGAATTAAGCTTTGGAATAGTCTTCTCTTTATTGCACATATACTATTCTTCGGTTCAATTTTACTCTTTATTATTCTTCCCAAGGAGATTTTGACCCCAAAATTCTGTCTTAGACTTGGAATTATTGGCATTGTTATCCCGCCGTCTCTATTTTTAGTTTTACTAATAATGCCAACATTATAAAAGATAAATTTATGTGTTAGTTATTCAAAGGAAAGGGAAATATAATTAATTGACAATAATTTATCGTATTGTCCCTTTTACCTTAGCGTTTTACTCTACTCTATTTATTAATGAAATTAATATAAGTATTGTTTGAAATAATTTTATAGAATTAACTTATCTATTCCATGCTCTCACAAACATTACAACAAAGTTCCAATCAATTCCCCACTATAAAGGTATTTTTTTACTATCGCACTGGCTACAACGGCATTATTTTGAGCATAATGCCCTGTGATGATATTAACCTGATGTTGATCGAGTAAGAGATTTTGATTTAATTTGTGTTTTAAGTGTTCAACAAAAATAGCATTTGATCCTAAATAGCTAGAATTGATCATAATTTTGTCTGATGAAAAAATATTTACTAAATTCATTAACACATATGAAATACCATCTGCCACATAGTGCAAAATAGCAATCGCCTGTTCATTACCTTGATCCGCTAAATCGCAAAGATATTGAATTTTTTGTTCATTATCTGCAATATCATTTGGCAAAAGATGATTCACAAGGCGATAAATCGCAGCATAAGTTACATGATGTTGTAATTGCTGAGCATCTTCGGCTAATAAATCTTGACTAATAATGTTAGAGAGTGGATTTAAAGTCGGCAAACAAACACGATCAATATTCATTCGTTGTTGTTTGCTACCTTGGATCATTTTTCCTTTAATTGACACACTCATATTAATCGCTTCATCAATGTGTAAAAAAATGACATTTTCACTACTAATTGCAGCGCCTAACGTTGATTCAGCAAACACCCATGCTGAAAAATATTCCGTTAAAATAATAGGTAAATGAAAGTGTTGATTTAATTCAGTTTGCAGTTCTAGATTGAGGTGATATTGCCCTAAACGCTCAATTCCCGTTTGTTGACGATTAAGTAGACCATCTACTGAAATCGCTATGGCAAAGAGTTGTATTATGTGTTGTCGGTATTCTTGCTGAAAAGCAGTTAAATTATTAATTAATAGGGAATTTAATTCTGTAAGTTGTGTCGTTAAAATAGGATAACATTTGGTTGCAACAACTTTCCCATTCAGTTCACAGAGGAAAAGTGTCATTTCTCTTTCACTTAATACCACACATAATGACTGCCAATAAAAAGGAGAAATCGCTAGCCCTACAGCAGGACGTCCTCGTAAAATCGGCGTTTGTGTGGTGCGTTCGATTACTAATTTTAGATCGATTAATTCTCGCGTAAAATTCGTGATACTGGCGGGGGCTAAGCCTGAAATTTTTGATAAATCAATCCGTGAAATGAGATCAAATTGTTCAATTAAACGATAAATTGTGCCTAAATGCTGTAATTTTTGTGATGAGTTTAATAACTGCTTTGCCATAAGTCCTTTGTCAACAGTTCACACCAAAACTGTTTTACTCCATAAGATAATAATTTTGTTTGTTATACGAATTTTTTACTCCATTCTCAAGCAGTTTCCTGCAAATTTGCGAAAGAGTTCACACTTTATTTTCAACTATTTTTTAATTTTCAAAAAATTGTTGATAAATTCCACTACTTTTGTGTTTCTGCATTTATCCTATTAGCAAACTGTTGTAGAATGGCGTGCTTATAAAAAACAAGAAATTCATTGAGGTTACTATGACACAAGCTAAATCCGTTGCTGAGATTTTAAAAGGCGACGTGGCGATTGGTTCGTCCACCGTGGTACGTGGTTGGGTGCGTACTCGACGTGATTCTAAGGCAGGCGTTTCATTTCTTGCTGTTTATGATGGCTCTGGTTTTTCCCCAATTCAGGTGGTGATTGATCAGTCTATTGAAAATTATCAATCAGAAATTTTACGTTTAACGGCTGGCTGTTCTGTTGTGGTTACAGGGAAAGTAGTAGAATCTCCTGCAGCAGGTCAAGCGGTTGAATTACAAGCGGAAAAAATCGAGGTGTGTGGTTGGGTGGAAGATCCCGATACTTATCCAATGGCAGCAAAACGTCATTCTATTGAGTATTTACGTGAAGTAGCACATTTACGCCCTCGTACTAATTTAATTGGTGCGGTAGCCCGTGTGCGTCATTGCCTTGCTCAAGCCATTCATCGTTTTTTTAATGAACAAGGTTTCTATTGGGTTGCAACTCCACTAATCACAGCATCTGATACAGAAGGTGCTGGCGAGATGTTCCGTGTATCTACATTAGATTTAACCAATTTGCCAAAAACTGAACAAGGCGAAATTGATTTTAGCCAAGATTTCTTTGGCAAAGAATCTTTCTTAACCGTATCAGGTCAACTTAATGGTGAAACTTATGCGTGTGCCTTAAGTAAAATTTATACGTTTGGACCGACGTTCCGAGCAGAAAATTCAAATACGACTCGCCACCTTGCAGAATTTTGGATGGTAGAGCCCGAAGTCGCTTTTGCTACCTTAGCAGATAACGCTAAATTAGCAGAAGATATGTTGAAATATGTCTTTAAAGCCGTTTTAGATGAGCGTATGGACGATATGGAATTTTTTGCCAAACATGTTGATAGTACAGTAATTACTCGTTTGCAAAACTTTATTAACTCTGACTTTGCACAAGTTGACTACACTGATGCGATTGAAATTTTAAAACAATGTGGCAAAACTTTTGAGTTCCCTGTGGAATGGGGTATTGATCTTTCTTCAGAACATGAGCGTTATCTCGCTGAAGAACATTTCAAATCTCCTGTTGTGGTGAAAAACTATCCGAAAGATATTAAAGCGTTCTATATGCGTCTCAACGATGACGGTAAAACGGTAGCTGCAATGGACGTTTTAGCACCAGGAATTGGGGAAATTATTGGTGGTTCACAACGTGAAGAACGTTTAGAGGTGTTAGATAAACGTATGGAAGAGATGGGACTTAATAAAGAAGACTACTGGTGGTATCGCGATTTACGCCGTTATGGTACTGTGCCACATTCAGGCTTTGGTCTGGGTTTTGAGCGCTTAATCGTATATGTAACTGGGGTACAAAATATTCGTGATGTCATTCCATTCCCTCGCTCACCAAGAAACGCTGCATTCTAATCGTTAGTAGCAGATGATTGAGAAAAAGTCAAATGCATTTAAGATCATTTGGCTTTTTTGTACCTTAAAATCTCACTGTTAGAGTACTAAATACAATTTTTTATTATCAATTAGTATGATTTACAATGATAATTTATTTAAGTTGTTGGCTTTTTAGGCATTTAGTTCATTCTTATTTAAAAATATTTTGCAATTCCGTAGTAGCTCATTATAATGGCGAGGTTTTCACAAAGCGACCGTAGCTCAGTTGGTTAGAGCACCACCTTGACATGGTGGGGGTCAGTGGTTCGAGTCCACCCGGTCGCACCATCTAACTTTTCCAAAAACTTAATCTCCAATTCCATTACAACTGTTTTTTAGGTGGCATAGCTAATATATATCCTACAATTAAATGCTACTCAAAAAGCAATCATAAATGCTATTCTTTGCCATCAAAACAGTTTTCTTTAATCCATGTTTGGAAATGTGGGTTATTGATTTTAATTGATTTATTTATATCTCTTGTAATCAGTTCTTTTTTCTCTAATTTTCTTATTTGTCCTTGTATTGAACTTGCACTAAGTTCCTCAACCCCAATTTTAGCGGCTAATCTCTCTCTTGTTGCCTTTTTGTAAGGTGTTGTTTCTCCTTCTGTGATCAGCTTGACTATTTCACGCTCTAACAAGCTTAATTTCGCCCATATTTTGCTCGCATCGCTTAATTCTGCCATTTGAGAAAGCCGATATTCTGCCGCCTGTTCTAACGTTAAATCAGGGTTAATAATCATATCTTGCGTAATTGAGCGCATATATAATGGCGTAAAATGCACTCGCTCAAAGAGCTGATAAAAATATTCTTTATCAATTTGCTTGCCTGTTCGGCTATGGTAAATATCTGCTAAAAAGTCTGTAAATGATTTCGTGAGGTATGGAAAGTCAATAGGGTGTGCAAAATGAAAAAAAGGCGCTTTATTGTCATTGAACATCAACCGCAAGCCATTTGTACTGCTTCCCGTGAATATCACTTTAATTTTATTTTGATTTACATCAAGCCCCGTACGCAAGGATTGAATAAAATCATCATTGCCTTTCTCTCTTGCCAACTCTTGTACTTCATCAAGCAACATTATAATCGGCTTCTTGGATTTCTCTGCTAATTCGTTAAGTAGTCCACTAACAGTAAAAGAAAATCCTTTACTCTCAGTTACTAACTCAATGCCAACCCCTAACACATCAACACTTTTAAGTTGTTTGATTGCTTGAGTAAATTTATTTGTACCACTGGTTACTTCATCTAAAAAATCAAGTAACTGCGCATTAAACACTTTTTTTGCTTCGCTATCCGCTTTCTCCATAAAGCTAAAATAAAATACATTAAACCCCATTTCTTTTGCCATTGGCTTAATATCGTTTAGTAAAAATTGCGTTTTCCCCATACGACGTGGTGCAAATAAGGTTAGGGCGTGCATAATGCCATCTTTTAAACTAATTAAAATACGGCTTGCAAGCTCAGTTCTTGGATAATAAAGTGGATCTTTCATAGACGACCTTTATATATAATTATACAAAATAAGTATAATTATACATTTCTTATATAATTATGTATATCTTTCTGAGTTGACCTCGTTATCTAATGGAACTGATTCGTAAGCAAGTTAAAAATCGTATATATAAAAAAACCTCTAACACAATGGTTAGAGGTTTTTATTTTATAATCTAAAAAGCGTAAATTAATCTACAACTAAAGTACGGCAAGTATTGGTGCCACCAGAGATAAATTCATCACCTTGTGTAAGTAAAACTAAATCGCCAGAAACTAAATAACCTTTTTCTTTTAATAGATTTATGGCAACTTTTGCACCTTCAACTGTACGACTCATTTCTTCAAAATAGACAGGTACAACACCACGATATAAAGCACAAAGGTTTAATGCACTTTGATTACGCGAAAGCGCAAAAATCGGTAAACCAGAACTAATACGAGACATTAAACGAGCGGTACGACCTGTGCTGGTCATCGCAATAATCGCAGCAGTACCTTTCATATGGTTTGCGGCATACATTGCTGACATGGCAACAGACTCTTCGATTGAAGAAAACTCAACGTCCATACGGTGGCGAGACACATTAATGCTCGGCATTTTTTCGGCGCCTAAACAGACTTTCGCCATAGCAGCCACAGTTTCTGCTGGATACTGCCCTGCTGCAGTTTCAGCTGATAACATAACAGCATCTGTTCCGTCCAATACTGCATTTGCTACGTCCATAACTTCTGCACGGGTTGGCATTGGATTACTGATCATTGACTCCATCATTTGCGTTGCAGTAATCACCACTTTATTTAATTGACGTGAGCGGCGGATTAGCTTTTTCTGAACGCCAACAAGTTCAGGATCACCAATTTCAACCCCCAAATCGCCACGTGCAACCATAATGACATCAGACGCTTTAATAATATCGTCAATCGCATCTTGTGTTGCCACTGTTTCCGCACGTTCTACTTTTGCCACGATTTTTGCATTTAATCCAGCTTCTACTGCTAACTTACGTGCATATTCAATATCTGCACCACAACGAGGGAATGAAACCGCTAAATAATCTACACCTATCTTGGCTGCAGTAATAATATCCGCTTTATCTTTTTCAGTTAATGCATCTGCTGATAAGCCACCACCTAATTTATTAATCCCTTTATTATTAGAAAGCGGACCACCAACAGTTACTTCAGTAAATACTTTTTCACCTTCAGTAGAAATTACTTTTAATTGTACACGTCCGTCATCTAAAAGAAGAATATCACCTGGCACAACATCTTTTGGTAAATTTTTATAATCTAAACCAACTGCTTCTTGAGTTCCTTCACCTTTTGGTAATTCAGCATCTAGAATAAATTTATCACCAATATTTAAGAAGATTTTACCGTCTTTAAACGTAGACACGCGGATTTTAGGACCTTGTAAATCACCTAAAATAGCAACTTGTTTACCTAATTTTTTTGCAACTTCACGTACTTTTGCTGCACGATTGATATGATCTTCAGGTGTACCATGAGAGAAGTTCATACGTACTACGTTTGCGCCTGCTGCAATAATTTTTTCTAAATTATTACCTTTATCTGTAGCTGGACCTAAGGTTGTAACAATTTTGGTTCTTCTTAGTCTTCTAGACATTAATTACTCCGTAAGATAACAACAATACTTGAAAATTAAATCATTAAATTTTTTATGAAAAAATGATACCTTGCACTAAAGTATCTATAATAAAACGGTCGGAGATTATACGCTGATTTTTTATGTAATGCGAGAATATCTCCGTTAAATTTTAACGAATCACTTAATTGAGGTAGGCAAATGAATATTTTTATTATGCGACACGGTGAAGCGAGCTTTACAACATTTATAGATAAAGATCGTCCATTAACCGCAAGAGGCGAAGATCAGGCATCAGAACAAGGTTCATGGTTAGTAAAACACGCTATCCCAGAACAAGTTTTAGTAAGCCCTTATCTTAGAGCGCAACAAACATATCAATATATGCAACAACATTTTAAAAAGGCAATTTCCGTAGAAACATGGGAAAATTTGACTCCCTATGGTCATGCTGAACTGGTTGTCGATTATTTAGATACGTTACAACAAGATGGTATTAAAAATATATTAATTGTCTCACATCTACCTTTGGTTGATGAAATTATGCGTGCTTTAGGCGTTAAAGAAGAGGTCATTTTCCACCCAGCAACGATTGTTCACTTAGAGAAACTAGCGCAATCTGTAAAATTAGTTGAATATAAAGTGCCTGTTGTATGATGCGTTGAACTAAGCTTAGTATAAACTAAGCCCAGTTAAAAAATAGTAGAAATACCAATGATATCCGATCAAAACAATAAATAATAGGTTATTTCCCATCTCCTAATAAATACGCATATTTTTTAGTTTTTTCGCTGGATTCTAAAGCAATTTTTACTGCCATTGTGAGAGGAACCGAGAGCAACATTCCGACAGAACCTAATAGCCAGCCCCAGAAAATTAAAGAGATGAAAACCACCAGCGTGGATAATCCGAGCGTTCTGCCCATCATACGCGGTTCAATAATGTTGCCCATTACCGTATTGATGACTAAAAAGGCTATCGCCACAAAAAGGCTTTCACTATAGCCATTTAAAATTAATGCTTGAACGATAACTGGGATCGCCGCTAGGACAGAACCGATATTAGGAATATAGTTGAGTAAAAACGCAACGGTTCCCCATAATACTGCATATTGAACATCTAATATCACCAATACTGTCCATACTAAGATGCCCGTTACTAAACTAACAAAGGTTTTAATTGCCAGATAGCTAATCACACTATTTAACACACGTTGAATATTTTCTAACTCTTTACGCTCTTGTTTATTAGCAAAAAAAACCGCTAGCTTTTGTTTCATACTCGGCGCTTCAAACAGCATAAACACAACAATCAACAACAAGACAAATCCATTAGTAATTACGCCTGAAATACCTGCTAATAAACGGCGAATTAAGCTCATAATAATATTTGGATCAAGGTGCTCTTGCACAATATTGGTCGGAATAAAACGATAAAGATCAAAGCGTTCCATAAATGGCGCTAAGCTCGCAATCCGTTGTGCTAATAATTGTTTATAAGTCGGAATAGAAGCAGAAAATTCATTCACCGCATTCCCGACTAAACCTGCAAATGACGTAAGCGTAATCACAATTAATCCCAATAAAGCAATTACCGCAAGCCATAATGGCACTTTCAGTTTGACTAAAAAATTAATTAATGGCGTACAAATAATGGCAAGAAAAAGGGCTAATAGAAAGGGCACGATAATTTCAACAGCAGATTTAATTCCTGCTAGGATAATCACTAAACAAGCCAACACAATCATCACATTCTTGATATTTTGCTTGGCACTCGGGTTTTCCATACTGTTTCCTATTCAATCTCATTTTTAATCTGAGCTATAATAACAAAAAACCTATCTAATAAGGAGTTGTTATGCCAATTATTCCATCTGCGATCATTACAATTAGCGACTTACGCTTACGCACATTTATCGGCATTAAAGAAGAAGAAATTAATAATAAACAAGATGTTGTACTGCAAATTCAACTTGGTTATAACTGCGAAAAAGCGAGTTTAAGCGACAATGTTGAAGATGCGCTCAATTACCGCACTATCACCAAAAAAGTGATTCAATATGTTGAAACACATGAGTTTGCGTTGTTAGAAAGAATGGTGCGTGAAGTATTGGAAATTGTAGCAGAACCTGAAGCAGTAGAATGGGCAGAAGTGGAAATTGCTAAACCTTTTGCTTTACGTTATGCGGATTCTGTGTCGTTACGTTTGCGGTATGAAAGAAATTAATACCTTATAAAAACAAAGGCTTAACATTTTTTGTTAAGCCTTTTTGTTATACTATTAGCGAATTAACGCAAAATTAAAATAGGTTTTTCACTAAAACGAGCTACTTTGACAGTATTAGAACTTAAACCTGGTTTGCCTGGTTTTGTTGCCATCATAATGATTAAATCAACATCTTTCTCTTGTGCCAAAGTATTAATTTCCTCATACACAGTACCATGCGCCACAATATGTTGCACTTTACACGCTTTCGGGAAATTCTCTTCGGTAAAAGCGTGTAGGCGTTTATGAGCCTCAGCCAACACATCTTTATCAAAATTGCGTGGTAATAAAGAAGAAACAAAGCTATTTCCTAATGGCGGTATAATACTAACAACACGCAATACTGCATCAGGATTACCTTCTGTCATCGCTAAGGCGGTTTTCACCGCCTTTTTTGCTCCCTCTAAATAACTTAAATCAACTGCAATTAAAATTTTATTAAATAACGTCATCTTTTATTTTCCCTCTTTTCTAGCTCGGCGACGTTGATGCCCAATTAAACCTGCTAAAATCAACAATGCAGGAATAAATATCCACTCTTTGCTTAATGCGCCTTTCATTGGAATAGAAACATCAAGAATCACTTGATCCCAATTTAGATTTGCTTTTGCTGCTGGTGAATCAATTTCAACATTATCAATAATAATTTTATTAATTTCTTCACCATTAACATCTACTTTTTCACCAGTCGCTAATAACGTTAAGCCCATTTTTTGTAAACGTTCTTCCCCTGTTTGCCCCTCTGGTACTTTTAACTCTGCATAAAATTCTACTGGTTTTCCATAAGGGTTAATACCAGATACTTTTAGCATTAATGGTTCACCGACTGGTGAATGTGCCACCTGCTCCACTAAATGATCTGGTTGGATATGACGTTGACTTGGTGAAACATATTCCATAAAGAAACCAGGTCTAAATAGCATAAAGGCAACCAATAATAAAACAATAGTTTCCCACCATTTATTTTTGGTCATAAACCAGCCCATTGTGGCTGCTGTAAAGGCAAACATTGCGATGACTGCCACAAAGAAAATTAACACTGCATGGAAGAAATTGACATTCAGCAATAAAAGATCAGTATTAAAAATAAATAAGAATGGCAACAATGCAGTCCGCATGCTATAAAAGAATGCAACTAACCCTGTTCTAATTGGATTTCCTCCTGATACCGCCGCAGCTGCAAAAGAGGCCAATCCTACTGGTGGCGTTACATCAGCCATAATACCAAAGTAGAAGACAAATAAATGCACCGCAATTAATGGCACGATTAAGCCATTTTGACGACCTACTTCAACTATCACTCCAGCCATTAATGAAGAGACTACAATATAGTTTGCCGTGGTTGGCAAGCCCATGCCTAAGATTAGGCTAAAGCCTGCTACGAGGATTAGCATTAATAAGATATTACCCATTGATAATAATTCAATAATGCCTGATAGCTGTACACCAAATCCTGTTAACGCAACAACACCAACAATGATACCTGCTGTTGCCGTGGCAATACCGATACCGATCATATTTCTGGCGCCTGTTTCCAAACCGTTGACTAATTCTTGCCAACCTTGTTTAACATGTTGCCCTAAATTGCCTTGTTTACGGAAATAGGCTAATAATGGACGTTGGGTTAATAGAATAATGGTTAATGCGATTGTTCCCCAGAAAGCAGATAATCCTGGTGATAAGCGTTCAACCATTAAGCACCAGATCAAAATCACCACTGGCAATAAGAAATGTAATCCTGCATTTACCGTTGGTTTTGTTTTTGGTAACACCACTACTTCTTGGTTCGGATCGTCAATTTCTAAATCTGGGAAAGTGGAAACACGATATAACAACAAGAGATAAATAATCGCAAGTAATACACAAACAATAGTAAAGGCAAAATCAGGTGTCAGGATTTTTAGCCAACCTAAGCCAAATTCAACAGCAAAATATAATACGCAAATAGTAATAAACGTAGAAAGTGCTCGCAACACGGTAACGACCCAAGGTTTTGCCACGTCTTGGCGAGGTAACCCTTGCAAATTCAATTTACATGCTTCTAAATGCACAATATAGACTAAGGCAATATAAGAGATAATCGCAGGTAAAAAAGCATGAGTAATCAATTCGTTATACGGCATATTGATATACTCGATCATTAAAAATGCGGCTGCGCCCATTACTGGTGGCATAATTTGCCCATTTACTGAAGAAGCCACTTCAACCGCGCCTGCTTTTTCCGCTGAGAAACCAACCCGTTTCATCATTGGAATAGTAAAGGTTCCTGTTGTTACTACATTGGCAATCGATGAGCCAGAAATTAGACCAGTTAAACCTGATGCCACAACAGCTGCTTTTGCTGGACCGCCTCGCAAATGTCCTAAATAAGCAAAAGCTGTTTTGATAAAGTAATTCCCTGCACCTGCTTTATCCAATAATGCGCCAAACAATACAAACAGGAAAACATATTTGGTTGATACACCTAATGCAACGCCAAATACCCCCTCAGTGGTTACCCATTGTTGATTAATAATATGTGATAAGGTTCCAGTACGATGGCTTACTAACCAACTGCTCGGGAAGAATTGTCCAAAATAGTTATACAGCAAAAATACCACTGCAATCACAACTAATGGTAAGCCTAAACTACGTCTTGTCCCTTCTAATAACAATAGAATCCCAATCACCCCAACAATAATATCTTGTAAATTTGGTGCGCCAACACGTGTTACCAATTCACTATAAAAGATAATTGGATATAAACAGAAGACTGCCCCCACAACCGCAAAAATCCAATCAATCACGGGGATATGTTGTTTTGGTGATCGTTTAAATGCAGGATAAGATAAATATGCTAAAAAAATTGCAAATGCTAAATGAATTGAGCGTGCTTTAGTATCATCAACGACTACATTAAAGTTTAGTCCAAGACTTTTAACCACTTCTTGTAGCCAAAATGGTAATGGTGAAGCATAATAAATTTGGAATAACGACCACACAATCGCTGTCCAAATAATCACATATTTAGACAACCCATGAGGATTTCGACCACCGCTATCATTTGAGGCGACCATATCCTGAAGATCTTCAAGATCCACAGTGTTTTTCTTTATTTCTGAGGTCATTTCTGCTCTCCTAAAATCAAAATCCAAAAACTGAAAAAAGGCAGGAAAACCTGCCTTAAAATATTTTCTTTATTATCAATAAAATTACAGCCAGCCACGTTCTTTATAATAACGAACCGCGCCTTCATGTAATGGTGCGGATAACGCATTTTTGATCATTTCTGATTCTTTCAAGTTTGCAAATGCTGGGTGTAAACGTTTAAAACGGTCGAAATTATCAAATACCGCTTTCACTACCTGATAAACAACATCTGGAGAAACATCAGTTGAAGAAACTAAAGTCGCATACACCCCAAATGTATCAACTGGTTGATCAGAACCTTTATAAAGTCCACCTGGAATCACTGCTTTTGCATAATATGGATTATCAGCTACTAATTGATCTATTGCAGGACCAGTAACCGATACTAAATGCGCATCACAAGAAGCCGCAGCTTCTTTTAACGCCCCATTTGGGTGTCCAACATTATAAGTAATCGCATCTAAATTATTATCACACATTGCAGATGCCATTTCCGCAGGTTTTAACTCAGATGCAATTTTAAAAATAGCATCATTCCAACCTTTCGCTTTTAAGATAACATTCATCGTTGCGCGCGTACCTGAACCTGGGTCGCCCACATTCACTCGCTTGCCTTTTAAGTCATCAAAAGAAGTAATGCCTGAGTCATTACGAGCCATCACGGTGAACGGTTCTGGGTGAATTGAAAACACAGCTCTTAATTTTTCATTTTTCTTGCCTTCAAAAGAGCTTGTACCGTGGTATGCGTGATATTGCCAGTCCGATTGTGCAATTCCCATATCTAACTGTTTATTTGCAATACCATTTAAATTGGCAACTGAAGCCCCTGTTGATGGAGCATTACATTTCAAACCCGTTTTCGCTGTATCACGATTAACTAATTGGCAAACTGATTGCCCTACCACATAGTAAACACCTGTTTGACCGCCAGTACCAATGGTTACAAACTTATCTTCCGCCATTACTGAGGCTGAAGTCAAAATTAAGCCTGTCACCATACCTAATTTAAATAATTTTTTCATTGTAGTTCCTCTCAAATAAAGGTGAGATATTATGTCTGCATAATCAAGCTAAATAGCTGACGCAATAATAAGATATACAAGACAACCGTAGAATTTGCAACAATCAAGCCGATTTTTTTCTAAAAAGTTGAAGAATTATCACAAAAAACGCACCTTTTCTTAGCAAAAAATTTATAGTTTTGTATAAAAAATGTTCTTAATTTTTAGAAAGTTTTGATCTAATGGTGCAACAATTTCTAACTTTTGCTGGGTAACTGGGTGAAATAAGCGTAAAGTTTCAGAATGTAACATTAATCGAGAAACGGAAAAATATTCTGCAAACGCTCGATTTTGATGTAAATCACCATACTGCGTATCGCCAATAATCGGGTGAAAAATATGCTTTAAATGGCGGCGAAGCTGGTGTTTACGCCCTGTCTGCGGCGTTAAACGCACTAAGCTATAACGTGCTGTTGAATAACGTCCAACCGCAATCGGTAATTCTATCGTAGCTAAACCTTGATAATCAGAAATCGCAGGTTGTGCAGCTTTATTTGGATCAGTAAATTTATCCGCAATTTTATCTAATTTAGGTTTTAATGCGTAATCAATCCGATCACTCCCCGTTAAATAGCCGCGCACAACCGCCAGATAATGTTTTTCAACCTGTTTGCTTTCAAATTGTAAACAAACTTGAGCAGCCACTTCACTACTCAACGCAAACAATAATACTCCTGATGTTGGGCGATCTAGCCGATGAATCGGAAAAACATACTGCCCAATTTGATCACGTAATGTTTGCATCACAAATTCTGTTTCGTGTTTATCTAACCAACTACGGTGCACTAACATTCCCGCAGGTTTATTCACTGCAATAAGGAACTCATCTTGATATAAAATTTCTAATGGCTGCTTATCCATTGGTCAACAGCACCTCAATTTTTTGCACTGGTAATAATAATTTTGGCAAATGTGGGTGCTCTTTTAAGGCTTCTTCTAAATAAGGAGAAATAGCAATCGCAGTAGGTAATGGCGCATTTGCTTCAATTAATGCCAGCATTCGTGGGATAAAAATCCATTGTAGCCATTCTGTCGCTTCCATGGTATCGACGGCAAATGGTTGTTGACTGGTAAAGGCTGCCTCTGATGGTGGTTGCTGTTGCCATAATTCATATTGTTGCATCATTTGTTGTAGTTCATTTAAATAATCAACCAACAGGGTAGTTTTTTGCATAATAACTCTCTTTTTCTGAATAAAATGATTTAGATTCTTGCTAGAAAAGCATAGTATATGCTCTTTGTGAATCTTACGGGAATATTTAATGTTTTTAACTAAAGTAACCTTTGTTACCGAAAAAAGGCAAACTTACGATATTAATCAAGCGCTCGCCTATTGTAATCAATTAATTGATGCTTGGCGTTATAATGGGCAAATTATCGGTCGAGAAATTCCTGTAACCTATCAATTTTCAACAGATGATTTGCTGACATTTACAATTAATGTAAATTGTCCTGAAAAGACCTCATTAGATCTGATTCATAATAGTACGCTTGTAACTAAAGCACTGAACAATTTACAATCGCTTGGGATAACGCTTGATCATTATGAAATTTATGCTATCGATCTAAATTCTGATGAGGCAATTTCTACACTCTCTAAAACGACAGAATTGGTACTTTATACAAATTACTTAAAAAGCAGTTCACCTATTTGTGAATTAACTTCCCTTGCTCCCGTACCACTTTATCAGCTTTGTCATGATAAGCCTCAATTAGGCATAGATTGCATTAAATGGGAAGAAAATTGGCAAGCTTGCGATCAGCTACAAATGAACGGTAATTGTCTGGTTGCAGAAAGCCTTACTCAAATTAGTGAATTAACTAGCCCATTAGCCAAACAAGGTTATGTGTTACGCCAACAACTGGAAGCACAGTTACAACGTCCCGTTTACTATTATCTTTATCGGGTAAATGGGCAAGATTATCAAACAGAAACAGAACATTGTTGCCCTCGTTGTGGTCAGGAATGATTTTTACAGAATCCAATCAATATATTTGATTTTAAATGCGATGATTGCCGTTTAGTTTCAAATATCGCTTGGGAATTACAAGAATAAAGAAGAGATATTTTTATGACACACTACCAAGATAAAAGCTTAGATAGCCTCACATTAGGCAAAAAAACAACTTATGCCGATCATTATCAACCAACCTTATTACAAGCCGTACCGCGCCACCTAAATCGGCAACAACTAGGCATTACACAACAACAACCGTTCTCACAAGGCGCCGATATTTGGACATTGTATGAATTGTCGTGGTTAAATCAAAAAGGTGTGCCACAAGTAGCGATTGCCGATGTTTTTCTTGATTTTCGTAGTGAAAATTTAATCGAATCAAAAAGTTTTAAACTCTATTTAAATAGTTTTAATCAAACAAAATTTGATAATATTGAAACTGTTCGTGCCACTATTGAACAAGATTTACGCCAATGTGCCAACGGCGATGTCAAGGTTATCATTCATACACTCGATCACTATCAACAACAATCTATTGCCCACTTTTCGGGACACTGTATTGATCAACAAGAGATTGAAATTGATGATTACCAATTTAATCCTGATTTACTTGCCGATTGTGTTGAAGCAAACAGCGAACTAATCGAAGAAACCTTAGTCAGTCATCTATTAAAATCAAACTGCTTAATCACCCAACAACCTGATTGGGGAAGCGTACAAATTCATTATGTTGGACGTAAAATTAATCAAGAAAAATTACTACGTTATCTCATCTCATTCCGTCAACATAACGAGTTTCATGAGCAATGCGTTGAGCGTATTTTCTGTGATCTAATGCGTTATGCTCAACCTGAAAAACTAACCGTTTACGCACGTTATACACGGCGAGGAGGTCTGGATATTAATCCATTCCGTTCAAATTTTGCACCATTGCCCCCTAACGTCCGTTTAGCACGCCAATAAATTTAGGAGGAATTGATGAGCGTTTATTATATTAACCCTCGAGGGAGTATGGATCAGCTTTCTCATCTTGAGGTAGCCCGTTTAAAACAAGGCGCAGAAGGCGATCTTTACCCACTCTATCGAAACTGTTCACTTGCTGTTTTAAACTCGGGTTCGATTACTGATAATAGCCGAGAATTACTGGGACAATATCCCGATTTCGCCATTAATCTTTGCGCACGTGAACGAGGCATTGCGTTAGAGTTACACAATCCTCCACCGAGTGCATTCGTTGATGATCGCATTATCCGTAATATCCAATACCACCTCTTTGCGGTATTGCGTGATATTATTTTTGCTCACATTAATCAGGAGCGTTTTCGTGGTGCTTATTTACCCCAAGCCGAACCAAGCGAGCGCATTACCAATCAAGTCTTCTCTATTCTTCGCAATGCTAAAGCCTTACCTTTAGGGGAAGATCCTAACTTAGTCGTCTGTTGGGGCGGACATTCAATTAATGAGATCGAGTACCAATATTGCCGTGCTGTTGGTTTAGAGTTGGGCTATCGTGAACTAAATATTGTTACAGGCTGCGGACCTGGTGTGATGGAAGCACCAATGAAAGGGGCGGCAATCGGTCATGCTAATCAGCGTTTTAAAAATAGCCGTTTTATTGGTATTACTGAGCCATCTATTATTGCCTCAGAACCCCCAAACCCAATCGTAAATGAACTGATTATTATGCCAGATATTGAAAAACGCTTAGAGGCATTTACTCGCTTGGGGCACGTTTTCCTTATTTTCCCAGGTGGTCCAGGGACATTTGAAGAGTTTCTATTCTTATTAGGCATTAAATTACACCCAGATAATCAGGCTCAAGAAATGCCACTGATTTTAACAGGACCTGCTGCTTGTGCGGATTATTTCAATGCGATAGATCGTTTTGTCGAAAAAGTGTTAGGTGAAAAAGCACGTCAACAATATGAAATTATTATTGATAACCCTGTGTTGGTTGCGCGTAAAGCAAAACAAGCAATGGAGTTAATCAAGCAACAACGCTACCAACGTAATGACTCTTATAGCTTTAATTGGGCGGTAAAAATTGATCCTGTGCTACAAGCCCCTTTTGTACCAACTCATCAAGCCATGGCAGAATTGGATCTGCATCTCAATCAACCATTAATGGCGCTCGTTTCTAATTTACGCCGTGCCTTTTCTGGCATTGTGGCGGGGAATATCAAACCTGATACGATTGATGCCGTAGAGCAATACGGAGTATTCAAATTGCACGGTGATCCAATGGTGTTAGAACAGATGGAAATTTTATTAAAATCTTTTGTTGCTCAACATCGTATGAAATTACCGAGTGCGGAAGCCTATATCCCCTGTTATGAAATTATAAGAGAGTAAAAATGAAAGCCTCACAATGTGAGGCTCTAGATTACAGAAAAACTTAACTTTAGGCACAAATCGCTATAAATTTTGAGAGATTCCCTTGTGCCTTGCCCGAATGGCGGAAAGATTTTTAGGCAAAAAACGTCTAATTTTAGTTAAAAATATATTAAGCCGCCTAATAATTAAACGGCTTACAATCCCCCTAAACAAAAATTAGAATTGATAACTTACATTTGCCACATAACGATTAGCTTTTACATGACGCCCTTTTTGATACTCATAACCTAAGCTATAAACAAATTGCCCTTGTTTAGCATCAAAACCAACTTTACTCACAAAATTACCTTTATCAACAATATTGTAGTTAAAGCTGTTAGTAACGCCTTGATAGGCAACTGTTTGTTTAGCTTGGCGATCACCGCTATTCCAAGTATAGCCTAATTCAACTGATGGCTTAAATAGCCAATCACCTGATGTAAATGCCGCTTGATATTTCACCCCTACAGGTAATAACCACAAATCCTGCTGGTCTTGACGATAGTTTAAGCCAAGATTATTGCGATAGTTACTACTATCAAGATGCAAATAACGTACGCCAACATATGGTGTCAGTGTGTGATCATTAGCAAATGCAACCGTTTTTTCCACGGTAGCCCCTAAGCTAATGGCTGCTGTCCGCTGTGTTCCAGTTAAACGTTCACCTGAATTATATTGGTTTAATGAGTTCTTCCCATTAAAATAAGAAGCATCAGCTAAAAGCGCTAAGCCAGCTATCTCAGTACGACCATACGCACTCAAGCCAATATATTTAGCTTTATTCTTGGTATGGCTTGCTAATGTTAAGCTGTCATATTTACTATGCAGATAACTCAAGGCTACACCAGCGCTATTTTTTGCGTGGCGATAGAGATCTGCGCCCAGTACTAAACCATGATGAGTTGCTTGGCTGTTTTCAGCAATCACGCTATTTACATTGTTAATATCTTCGTTGCTATGCAAATAACGTAGCCAAACATTGTTACCATACTCACGATCATCAACACGTAAATGCTCAACCACTGAATCATTGATTAAAGTGGCTGCTTTATAGGTGCCATAACTGCTTTTACCTAATACACTCATCGCTGCTGCACTATTAAAGGCATCAATTTGCGCTGCTTGAGTCGCATTAATTTGACTATTCATTGCCTTATCAAAGAACCCTTTCAGAGGCGTATCCGTGTGATTTGCTAACGTATTATCAATGACATCTGGCATTAATAAACTATTGCCATATATCGCATTTGCCTTTTGCAATTTCGCCACTAATGAGAGTTTAGTTGCATTATTTCCTGTTGCGCCGACTAATTTATATAACGCTTGATAAGTGGAAATATTAGCGGGTGCATCGCTCTCTTCTGCCACATACCAACTGTTATTTGTCTCAACCTGTGTACCACTCATAATATGATAGGTTTCACCATCATTAACATTAGCTAAATACAGGTGCGCATTCGCCGCTACCTCTGCACTGCTCACATTCGTCAACGCTGCAGTCTGAGAACCATTAACTTTTGCCCCATCAATCATAAGCAAGCTATTATCTGCCAGTTTTAGGGTGCCATAGTTTGCGCCACTGGTACTTTGTGCTGTTGGATCAATAACTAAGCTATTTGCCGCTAAATCTAAACTTCCGCTCAAATAAGCTGCAGACAAAGTCGCATTATCGCCCCAAGTTAACCCAGTTTGATTAAAGGTATTATAGGCTGTCTGCGTATCTGTACCGTATACAAATACTGCGTTATTTCCCACAACCACTTTCGTGTTATTTACACTATTTGTCGCAAACGCAGTGCCATCAGCAATCGTTTGTCCATTTTGCCAGATCGGGTCAAGGAATAAGATACCACCATTGAGATCAACATTTTTTGCCGTTACTTTCCCTGCTTTTCCAGCTGCACCTGTTGAACCAATATTGATAATAGCCGCTGTATCTTGTTGATCCACTTTCAAATTATCTGTATGAATATTCCCTGTAAACGTACTGGTTCCTTTTGTGGTTAAGGTTTTGTTCTCAGCCAATGTTAACGTCCCATTAGCCACCGCAATACTTGAATTATCAACGACTACATCACCATTAATCGTTGTTTTACCACGTGATGTTAATTGGCTGTCCGAAGTTAAGATTACATTCGCGGTTAATGTCAAAGCGGTTGTTTCATCAACGCTAGTATTACCAACATTAAGCCCCCCTTTATTTTGATTGCCACTCCCCACAAAAACTTGTAAGTCTGTATTGGCTTGATTATTCACCACTAATACTTCGCCACCCTCACTACCGCCAAGGGTAACTTCCTGAAGATTATTAATTGCGACTAACGTGGAATCCGCTGCTAAGTTAAGCTTACCAACATTAAAGCCATTATTGACATTCTCCGCACTCTCTTGCACTGCAGAAACTTCTGTCGCAGCATTTGATCCCACAATTAAATTTGCTTTACTGGTATTGGCAGTAGCACTATCTAACGCCATCTCATTGCCCAGTTCAGCCGCTTGACTAACTTGCAAGGCTTTATCGGTTAATTCACCCGTAAAGGTTAAGGTTGATTGTCTGCTATTGCCTGCGGAAAAAACTTCTTTTGCTTTTTTCGCATAATTGAAAGCATATTTACTGTCTTCCAATTTCACTGTTCCGCCAGCAAAGTTAATTTTATTATTTACCTCATCTTTTACCGCTAATGTATCCAGATTTTCTGCTTTTGTTGCTTCACCATCATTAAACAACTGGTTTGCTAGCGTTTTAATGACGCCATTTTCTTTAAGCACTAATTTACCATTTTTGCCTGCCGTAATAATTAAATCGTTGGCAAGATCTTGGCTAGTATAGGTCGCTCCCGTTAAATTGACATTACTATCACCATCAATTTTTAGCACACCGCTCAACTCGCCTTTGGTTAAATTAAATTGCCCTGCAGCAGTCCCTTTAAACGTCAAATTATCAAGACGCATGGCTTGATCATTGGCAAGGTTAATCGTACCTTGCTGGTGTTCTCCTAGCCTTCCTACGGTAAGGCTCTGTTTTTTACTAAAGTTAACGTTATTGATTGTTAATGTTGCATTATCAATAGCAGATAGATCCCCATTTAAGGTATGTTGATTCCCCTGAATCGTTACATTTGATTGCGCATCTGCTAAAACATCACTGGTTAAATCTGCATATAAATTGATGGTTGCATTTTCAGCAATCGCATCTATTCCACTCTCTACGCCCTCTGCAGTATCTGAAATAGTTGGGCGTGTAATCTCACCACCATAATAATTTAATACCGCTTGTTTAACTGGGGCAGCTAATACACTATCTTGATTGACACCACCTAATAAAATGCCGCCCACTTTACCGCCACGCAGATTTAGCGTAACGTTTTCTACCGTAGACTTCCCTAAGTTATCTTGCGCCGTATCGGTTACACACTCGCTCTCACATTCACCGCCTGCGACGATGCTTCCATTAATTTCACCGTTATTGATAGTGATGGTGCTTTTTTTCACATTCGCGATACCAGCGTCCTCAACATAACTTCCCGCAAAAACATTTCCATAAAACATTCCGCCATTAATGGTTAAATTTGCCTCGTCAATGGTTGACGTCGTATTTAACCCTAATGCTGCACCACCTGCATAGATATCTTGAGCGCTCTCATCTTCTGGGTTAAAGCTTTTAAATGTGCCACCATTAATCACAACATTTGTTTTTTTATCGATAACGGAAACTTGCGCATTGGTAAAACCTTCGAGTATCTCGCCGTCCTGCCGTTCATGGAAATTATGTGCAACGGAACCGCCCACCACAGGATCGGTTATCATACCGCCATTAATGGTAAGTGAGGTTTCTTCTGTGGTGATACTACTACTGAAATTTTGATCAGCTTGCATGTTGTCTTTTTTCGCAATTTCCACCATATTACCACCGAGAATCACGCGATTATCATAATGGCGATCCATTCCCTCTTCAGGTGATTCTTGATCGACTTCAAGCGCTCTTTCATATTGATAACCATTGATGGTTAACGCTGTTTTTTTGGCAACTGCGCTACCATTAACATTGACAAGTTTGCTACCACCAGCAATTACATCATCTTCATATGGCATTGGTTTTAAGATAATACCGCTTCCTAACGTCAGGGAGGAGTTACCTAATTGAATCGGTTGAGTAAATGTCAGGAGATTTTCCCCATCTTCAGCGGCAACATAACTATTGGCAATCACTTCAGCATATAAACCAGATTGGAGAGTAACATTGGTATTGGCATTTTGATGGTCAATAGGGTCTGTGATTTCATCTATCCACCAACCGCCAGCAACGGAAACGGATTTACCTTGAGGAATATGGGCAGAGGTATAAGTTTTGCTTTCACCTTGTGCAAGAAAATCTAGTTCATCTTCTGTTGAGAGCGCGTCATCAGCGACCGCAATTCCCCCCCCCCAGACTCATTGAACCAGCAAAGAGCGCAAGAGAAATCTGCTTACTCAGTTGGCTTAAAGTAAACGTCGTTTTGCTTTTCATGTAATTCTCCTTATTAGATGCTTAAATAAAAGACGTTTTAGCTATCGTACAAAATCGTTCACCAAAAGAGGCATATCTTGATAAACCGCGCCATTATCAAAATTGTTATTTTTTATACAAATAGCAAACGATTGCTAAGTTTAATCGTATTGCATGAAATAGACAATATACTTTAAGAATTACTTTCTAATCATTATTGAAAATCAACTAGATAAATTAAATAATACGTGGAAAAAAAATGAAACATTGCCACAAAAGATAAATTAATGCTCACCTTTCGCAAAGTGAGCATTAATAGATAATGTATTCTCTAGACTATAACCGTCTAACTTGCCAAAAATGCTTACGCCAATAAGGATTTTTCAGCGATGAATAAATCACGCCACCAGATGTAGACGCATGTAAGAACTGATTATTTTTGACATAAATGCCAACGTGATAACCATTCGGTCCTCGCCCTGTTTTGAAAAAAACCAGATCGCCCGTTTGAATATCCTCTAAAGGCACTTTAATACCGACTTGCGATTGTGCAGTGGTGGTACGTGGTAATTGAATGGCAAAGCGATCAGCAAACGTCCGCATCACAAACCCCGAACAATCGACCCCACTGCGAGTATTGCCACCAATGCGATATGGCGTGCGATACCACTCTTGCTGTTGTTCACTTAATTGCGCCATCGTATAGATAGGATCTGGCATTCGGCTATGATAATTGTGCTGAGGGCTTGAACACGCCACTAAACCAAATATGCACGTTGCAGCTAATCCTGCTTTTAAAGAAGAAGTTATTTTGACTAACACATTAATTTCCCGTGCTTTAGCTAAACTCATGCTGAAAATAAAAAAGTATTCCTACACAAGATAGGAATACTTTTCATGAATTAGCTTTTTGGCTTAGATTTCTCTACTCTCGCTCGCAATTTTTGCCCTGCTTTAAATACCACGACACGGCGTGCTGTAATAGGTACATATTCTCCTGTTTTTGGATTACGACCTGGGCGAGGCGTTTTATCACGCAATTCAAAATTACCAAAACCCGATAACTTAACATCTTCGCCAGATTCTAGTGCAATACGGATTTCTTCAAAGAATGACTCCACTAATGCTTTTGCATCATTTTTATTTAAATCAAACTTGGTAATTAAGTTTTCAGCAAGTTCTACTTTTGTTAACGTCATAGATTAATCTCTCAAATAAGCATTTAACTTCTCTTTCAATGCAGACAACACGGCATTCACCACTGCTGAAATATCTTCTTCACTTAATGTTTTCTCTTTATCTTGTAACACTAAGCTAATCGCCAAACTTTTTGTGCCTGCAGCAATACCCGCACCTTGATAAACATCAAATAAATTAATTTGCGTTAATTGTGCCCCTGCTGCTTCTCGACATACTGTTAATACACTCTCTGCAGTTACCTCTTCCGCAACGATTATCGCTAAATCACGGCGATTTGCTGGGAAACGAGAAACTTCTTTGGCTTGAATGACATCTTTCTGTGCAATCTTATCCCACAACACTTCAAAAACAATAACTTTGCCAGTTAAATCAAGTTGTTGAGCAATACGAGGGTGGATTGTGCCAATAAACCCAATCTCTTCATCATTAAGCATAATGGCTGCAGATTGTCCTGGGTGCAATGCCGAATAAGATTTTGCAACAAATTTAATATTTTTTCCAGCATTAGTCAGATCAAAAATACTTTCTAGATCCCCTTTTAAATCAAAAAAATCAACAGTTTCTGATTTAATTGCCCAATGCTCAGGCTGACGAGTTCCAGTAATCACTCCACCAAGCACAAATTCTTGACGCACACCCGCTTCTGCGTTGCTATCTGGCACAAAACGTAAGCCTGCTTCAAATAAACGAATACGTGATTGTTGGCGATTTTGGTTATATGCTACCGCACCTAACAAACCACTGAGTAAAGAAACTCGCATTGCAGACATCTCAACTGAAATTGGATTTGGCAACACCAGCGCGTCCTGTTGTGGGTGTAATAATGCTTGGATTTTCGGATCAACAAAGCTATAAGTAATCGCTTCTTGATAATCGTGTTCCACAAACGCCGTTTTAATCCGACTTAATGAAACCTCAGATTCTTTATGTTCACGCATCATTAAATGTGCTAATGGTGCATTATTTGGAATGGTGTTATAACCATAAATACGAGCAACCTCTTCAACTAAATCTTCTTCGATTTCAATATCAAAGCGCCAGCTCGTTGGAATCACTGACCAAACATCATTTGCAAAACTCACCTCAAAACCTAAACGTTGGAAAATATCCGTTACGGTTTCGCTTGGAATGACATGCCCTAATAAACTATCTAGTTTTTCACGACGTAAGGTAACGGGTTTTACTTTTGGTAAAAATGCTTCGCTAGCAACTTCACAGATTTCACCAGCCTCCCCACCACAAATTTCAACTAATAACGCGGTAGCACGTTCCATCGCATAGCGTTGTAACGCAAAATCAACACCACGCTCAAAGCGATGTGAAGCATCTGTATGTAAACCATACTGTCTAGCACGTCCCGTAATGGCTAATGGTGCAAAGAAAGCCGCCTCTAAAATCACATCTTTCGTCGCTTCATTTACGCCACTGGCTTGCCCCCCGAAAATCCCTGCCATCGCTAACGGACCATTTTGGTCGGCAATTAATAAGGTATTTTCTTTTAATTCTGCAGTTGAACCATCTAATAAAACTAATGTTTCGCCTGCTTTTGCCATTCTGACCTGCACAGGTTGCGCCACTTTTGCCGCATCAAACGCGTGCATTGGCTGCCCTAATTCAAGCAAAATATAGTTAGTAATATCCACCACAGGATCGATTGAACGGATACCACAACGGCGTAACTTCTCTTTTAACCAAACTGGCGTATCCGCTTGAACATTAACATTTTTTACAACACGCAATAAGTAACGTGGGCAAGCCTCTGGTGCTTGTAAATCAATTTCTACTTTGTCGCTAATTGTGGTGTTGACTGGGGTAAACTGCAATGGATTAAGTGCTGTTTTATTCACCACAGCTACTTCGCGAGCAATACCACGAATACTTAAACAGTCTGCACGATTTGGTGTTAAGCTAATCTCGATTGTTTGATCATTTAAATTCAAATACTCACGCAAATCCATACCAACAGGCGCATCTGCAGGTAGCTCAATAATCCCCTCGCCATCGGTTGAAATTGCTAATTCAGCATAAGAGCAAAGCATTCCTTCTGATGGTTGACCACGTAATTTTGCTTTTTTAATTTTAAAATCACCTGGTAACACTGCGCCGACTGTTGCACAAGCGACTTTTAAGCCTTTACGGCAATTTGGCGCGCCACAAACAATATCTAATAATTCCCCTGTGCCAACATCAACTTTGGTAACCCGTAATTTATCGGCATCTGGGTGTTGCGCACACTCAACAACTTCGCCAACCACGACATTGGTAAACTCGCCAGCAACCGCGTCAACACCGTCGACTTCTAAACCAAGCATGGTAA
This sequence comes from Gallibacterium trehalosifermentans, assembly GCF_042433055.1. NCBI lineage: Bacteria > Pseudomonadati > Pseudomonadota > Gammaproteobacteria > Pasteurellales > Pasteurellaceae > Gallibacterium > Gallibacterium trehalosifermentans. Next base: position 339,222 of record NZ_JBHLWB010000001.1, on the reverse strand, counting down.
TTTGATCGCATAATTGTTCTGTCGTAATCGCAGGATTAACCCATTCTCTCAGCCAAGATTCATTGAATTTCATTTAAGTTATCTCCCCTGCAAATTAATTAAATTGTTTTAAGAAACGTAGATCATTTTCAAAGAAAGCACGCAAATCTGTTACATTATAGCGAAGCATGGTTAAGCGCTCGACGCCCATACCTACCGCAAAGCCAGAATATTCATTTGGATCAATCCCAACGTTACGTAGCACATTTGGGTGTACCATACCGCAACCTAATACTTCCAACCATTTCCCATTTTTACGCATCACATCAACTTCCGCAGACGGCTCAGTAAATGGGAAATATGATGGACGGAAACGCACTTGTAAATCCTCTTCAAAGAAGTTACGCAAGAAATCGTGCAATAATCCTTTTAACTCGGTAAAGTTTGCTTTTTTATCAACAAACAATAACTCAATTTGGTGGAACATTGGGGTATGGGTTTGGTCATAATCATTACGATAAACACGACCAGGGGCAATAATGCGGATCGGTGGACGTTGTTTTTCCATTGTACGAATTTGTACCCCTGAGGTTTGCGTACGTAATAAACGCTCGGCGTCAAACCAGAATGTATCATGATCTGCACGTGCTGGGTGATGGGCTGGAATATTTAACGCATCAAAATTATAGTAATCCGTTTCAATTTCTGGACCTGTTTCTACCGCAAAACCTAATTCAGAGAAAAATTTCACGACCCGCTCAATCGTTAATGAAACGGGGTGCAAACCACCATTTTCTAATTTACGCCCTGGTAAGCTTACATCAATCCGTTCTTGCGCTAATTTGACATTTAATTCTGCTTCTTCTAACTCAGCTTTTCTGGCATTTAATGCTGCTTGTGCCGTTTGTTTCGCTTCATTAATTTTAGCCCCCATTGCTGGACGCTCTTCTGCAGAAACATCTCTTAATCCTTGCATTAGCAAGGTGTAAGGACCTTTTTTACCAAAGTATTCAACACGGATCGCTTCAAGTGCTTTACCGTCCTGAGCTTCAGCGATTGCCGCTAAGGCGTCTTGTGTAATCTGTTCTAGGTTTTGCATACCTTTCCTCTATAAATTTAACGTTAGCTAACTTGATAAGTCTTAAAAATAGTCATAAAAAAAGCCTCCATATTGAGGGAGGCTTGTCAGTTTAATTTGGCAAGAATTTAGTTAAACCAATCGCCTCTTAACATCTAAGCGCTAAAAAATCGGAAACTAAAAACAACTGTCAACATAATTAAACTGCATGAAATTGGGTTAAAAGTTGAATAATGATAATACTAAAGACTTAAAAAATCACGTTTTATTCATTAATTTTTGTTATTTCTTCTCATCTTTTGTACTCGCTAGCACAATATTATTGATAAGAAAATGTAAATGTTGCCGTAGCATTGACGGTACCAGGTGTTACATCGCCAATTTTGGCATATTTCACAATAAAACGTTGCGCAACATCTCGGGTAGTTGGATTATAATTTAAGCCTTTTTGTGAATCATTGATTCTTGCGGTATCTGGACCAAATTTTATCCACCAATCTTGATATTGCCAAAATGGACCATCAACAGGATAAATTCTAATGCCAACGCCTTTAGCCGTAGAATTTTTGGTTAAATTTAAATAACTCCCCTCATTACTTGGATCGGTTGCATCAGTAAAGGTAATACGCACACTGGTAATATCATTTCTTAAAAATGCCCCATTATTATCAAATACCCCACACTGATTCACGCTCACATCAAAGAACCCCGCAAAAACTTCTGGCAATCCACGATGAACAGGCGCGTTATCAAGCGATCTTTTACTAATTGTTGGCATTTTTACCGTAATGGTTTCTGGCGATGTCATGGTACAGCTACTAATCGTATAGTTGATATTATAAGGTTTTAGATAAATCGGAATCTCTTTACTGATACCGTTTCTAACCCCATTTGTGCCAGCATTTGCATAAATCGCCTGAGAACGCACATAACCCACTAATAAATCATTGGTTAACGCAGGCACCACAGTCTGCCCTGGTATTCTTTCTTGAGGTATGTCATACATCACACTTCTAAAAAAAACATTCATACCCTGATATCTTGATGAATTTCCCCCATATGAAAAAACACGTTGCCAAGTTTTATTGGTATTAGTAAAGCCTGTTTCTTTCCTTGTATCACCAATATATACCACAATCCCAATATAATCATTCCCAGGTATTTTAAAAATCGGGAGTCCATTAAAGGTATAGCCCGTTGGTTCTAATAAGATTTGTGCTTCAATAGTGGAAGTAGGTCTGAGTGCCGGCGACTCATGCGCTCCCCAAAAGTTCGGATTTTGATTTACCCCATTTCCCCTTGCGCTTGGTAATGGCGTCCAATTATCTCTCGCCTTAGTGATAGTATGCCCGCTAGGCAGCGTTAAATTAATTTGAGTCTGCGCACTGCCAATCAGGTACTCATCAGCCGCATTGGCATAATTAACCGTTAACAACGTAACGATCAGCATCATTATTCTGTATAATTTCATTTTCTATTCCTTACACACTACTGGAACAATCAGTAAATTTTCATCTTGTTTTTCCGTTGAAAGCTGATAATCAATGCGACACGTTTTATCCGCCCAAGATAACGTTAAGGTACCTTTATTTGATAAGCCTCGCGTATAGATGCGCCCACCTTGTGCGACGACGCCAACTGACTGCAAGTTTTCATCAAAAGCTTCTGTGCCAATCGGTGGCAGTTCTGGCATATCGTTTAGTTCTAAAAAGGCAACTCGCCCTACTTGTGTGGCAAAATCCACCAACATGGCGCTATTGGCTCGCGGAATGACTTGCTGCTCTGTTGCTGATAACTCCACACTATCTGGAATATCGGTCGTATCAATCCCCACATAATTCACACTATAAGGTTCCAAATACGGCACAATCCCATTCCCAAAATAGTCAAGGCGATTAGCAATAGCATTATTAATTTTTGCCCCAGCCGCCCCTTTCGCATGAATAATCGCAAAAGTATCATCTAAAGTATTGGTTAACGTAACCCCTTTTGGGTGGATAACCATGGCGCCAGAAGCACTCAATGAATATTGTTGATTGCGTCTATTATCACGCCCCCATGACGCATTTACATTTACCAATGACCCCGTATAGTTGCCGCTTAGCGCATAATACTGTTGCTTAGTCTGATTACGGCTAAATGAAGCATTGTAGCTATAATTGCTTTCTTCACCGAATGCGCCCGATACTGCGGTACTCGTTGAGTATTGCTGCTGACGATAAAGATTAATTGATTGCGTAATATAAGTAGATGACTTCTCACCAAGTGGTAACGAAAGGTTCACATAAAAACGGTTATCTTTTTCGTTATAGTGATTTTTCGCTTGTGAAAATGACACGCTATAATTTAACTTCTTATAGTAATTACTGTAACCTACTTGATATTCATACTGTTTTTTCTGCGTATCCCAATAGGTGCTGGTTGAGCCAGTCAGATATAAATATCCCCATCGCCCTTGCAATGCCTGACTGATAGAGACATTAAATTGATTTTTCGTACGATAAGCACGATAAGCCCCGTAGTCATACGCCACATCATCTAAAAATTGGCTATTATTCGCCGTTAACACATCTTGCAGGCTAAAATAATCTCTAGATAAATAACGATATGCCGCTAAAGTAACGCTCGTATTGGTTGGCTCAATCCGTGTGTTATAGCTGGCATATAGACTATACCCTTTTCGTGTATTTTCGGAATTGGTAAAGGTTGCGGTGGAAAATGTTGCATTTGCTGCAAAAGCACCAATTAACGTGTTCACAGCCAAGCCGACTTGTTCGGCATGGTAATTTTTCGTTAACGTTGCGCCAAGATTGAAAGTAATATTATTACTTAAGCCATATTGCCAAGTCGCTTGTGCAATCTTTTCAGGATAAACGCCCTCATTATGTCGATAACGCCCAATCGCGAGTTGATAACGGCTATAACCAGGGCGGATTAATTGCGCCGTCGCCGTATAAGGAATACGGAACGTACGGATTTCGCCATTTGCCTCTAATATTTCTACCTCAATATCGCCACCGTATCCCGTTGGATATAAATCTTCTATCGAGAAAGGTCCCGCTGGTGTTGTGATCTCTTTAATCACCCGCCCATTTTGCCGAATAGTTACTTTCGCATTGGAATTGGCTACACCTTGGATACGTGGTGCATAACCACGCACAGAACTGGCTAACATTCTATCATCAGAGGTTAATTGTGCACCACGCAGCGGTAAACTATCCATTAATAACCCACTGGTATAAAAATCCCCTATGGTAAATTGTCCACGTAGCGCTGCAATATCACGTTGCGCATAGGTTAATATCGTTTGATAAGGTGAACGCACGCCGTCTTGCCAACTCTGTGAACCACGATGACGCAACGCCCAGCCAAACACATTCACGCCTGCATCTACCCCTAAATAGCTCAATTCTGATTGCGTATTGCCATAACGGTATTGGTAACGTGAAGCATCATAACGCACAAACGCAACTGGCACGCCATCTTGCCATTGCGCAGGCGAAATATAGCCCGAAGGACGTTGATAAAGATAAGCTTGTGGCACATTCACATCTAATCGTAAGGTTGCAATATCAAAATGAATGTTTGCCTCAGGGACTTTATCGTGCAAAAACGCACATTGCCCCCCTTGATGCTCTAAGCTATTTGCAAAGGCGTAATCGGAAAAATCTAATATCGCAAGCAAGGTATCGGTGGCACATAATGCCGTTGTATTTTTATTTGGCACTTCAGCAAAACTGAGTTGTACGCGCCCTCTGAATTGCTCATTCACATACACATCAGCAACATATTTACCCGCAGCGATTGGGTTAGTATAGCGGAAACGATTAACATCAATCGTAACGCCAGACATTCCTTGCAAGAAAATCGGATTAAACTCTACACCGTCATCGATCTCATCTGCCACTGCCACAGATGATATGCCAGCAATACCAGACAATATTGCCGAACAAAGCGTCGTTAAATGAAAACTTTTACGGATACCTGTTTTTTGCATAACCTTTCCTTCATTCTTGCATTCCATTAAAAAACAAGGCTATTGGCTCACCCTATTTTAGATGCACTTGATACGATAAAACCCTTTACTGCAACTGACTACTACCTGTTTGCAACGCACCATAATCATTAACCACAATCCAATTTACTTCGCCTTTATTGCTCATTGCACTTGACAGGACATAATGCGCTTTTGAATATGGCGCGACCATATCGCTATTTTTCGCTTCAACGACTTTGCTGCCCTGTTTTACCGAAATACGGTTATAGGTAATAAAATACGGCGTTGGGTTATCCACTTCGATAACGCTTTTTCCTTGTTCCTGTTTCACTGACCAGCGCACTTTGTCATACGCTTCATGCGACAGCATGGCTAATTTTTCTGGGCGGAAAAAGAGTTTAATCCGCGAACGGATTGCAATTTGTAAGTAATTTTGATTTTCCTCGGCATTCATCTTTGGCTTCGGCGGAATATCTAACACATTCAAATAAAAAATGGACTCTCTATCCTGTGGTAAGGGTTCGCCTGTATAGGTAATGCGTAATGATTGCCCTTTTTTTGCATCAATGCGTGAAATAGGCGGGGTAATTAAAAAAGGCGTTTTAATCTGTTCAGGGGAAGCATTGGCATCACCATCATCAATCCAAGTTTGCATTAATGAAGGTCTATCGCCCGCATTTGTAAGCTGTACATTCACATTTTTTTGTGTTGAAGGATAAATCACTCGGGTACCCGTAATCACGATACTGGCTTGGCTTGCTGAAACCCATAACGCCATCAACACCACGATACTTTTTTTCCACATTTGGCTAACCTTTTATGCTATTTCGTTTTGTGAGATAAGAACTGAATGCCATATAAATTAAGGGCAGCTGAACTGCCCTTAATGATTGATTTATTGATAAGGTTTATTGATATGCAATGGTGTAATCAACGCTACCAGAAACTAAACCTGGACTTGTTACTCCTGTTGCATAATATTGCGCATAGTAGCGTAATTTTACTGTTCCATTACTTAAAGTTGTTGCAGCCGAATTTTCAACACTATTGCTATCACTAGTTACGGCTGAAATATCAATGACTTTATCCGCAGAATCTAAAATTTGAATATCAACATTAGCGGCTTTCGTCTTACTATTTGCCTCAGTATATGTATTTATCACACGACCATTAGCATTAATTTTGCTTGTATCATAATGGAAATAAGCTTTCACTTTATCTAATGACGTTTTGTCGCCCTGAGAGGTTACAGTTGCAGGACAGCTTTCTAATGTAATCTCAAATGGAACTTTCCCTGCTACCTGACCATCTGCTGTTAATGCCTTTTTATCAATTCTTGGTAAAGTAACGGTTAAGTTTTGTGATTCTGTTTTCACAACACAACTTGAATCAACAATTTCACCAGTAAAATTTACCGTACCATCTTTTGCACTTGCTCCTTGTGAGATAGCAAATGCTGCACCGACTAATGCCACTAATGCTAATTTTTTCATAAATATTTCCTTAATAAAATTGAAATAAAAGCATTGGGAGAATAGCAAAACTCAACG